>JAUWJP010000003.1 GCA_030607635.1 Candidatus Aminicenantota bacterium | reverse complement strand
TCTCTTTTGATAGAGTATGGCCTTTTTTTCTCTGTTTCTCAGGGGCGGCTGTTCTGACTCGCCTTGGAATCGGCGGTTTGTCTGATAAGTATGGCCGAAAGCAGGTCATCTTTCCTGCCGTTTGTATCATCAGCCTCAACTTTCTTCTGATTTCTCAGGTAAAATCCCTCTGGATGTTTATCATAGCAGGCGTAATCGGAGGTTTTGGTCAGGGGCTTATTTTTCCTGCTTTAACCACTTATATCATTGATATCTTGGGTCGAGAGAATAAAGGACTGGCTATAAGTCTTTACCTAGCCTTTTTTGATATAGGGATGGGATCTGGCTCGGTTTTTTTTGGCTGGATCTCTGATCTCTATGGATACAGAAAAATGTATCTTTTTGCCGGAATAGTCTTTTTCTTGGCAGCTCTGATATTTACCTGGAAAGCACCTTCCCCCGCCTTAAAGAGGCAGAATTAATGTAAGGGCTTGATTTATTTATTTTTTTTCCTGATTCGCTCGAATCCTGATATTCCGATAAATTCCAATTTTTCTTCTTTTTCCAATTCGTCAAACAGGAGGTTTAAGCCCAGAGTATCGCTTGAAATATGTCCTGCAATAACAACATTCAGCTTCGCTTTCTTTGCATTTTCGAGATGCTCCTCGCTCAGGTGCATGCCAACCAGCGTGCTGACACCGCTGTTCGCGTATTTCTCAAAGATTTCTTTCGAGCCCTCTGTGCCTCCTGTCATATCTACGAATATTTTTCCACATTTGTTGTCCTCTGATCCGCTCACTATTTTGGGTGGCACTTGTGATTTGGCTGATTTTTTGTATTCAGGAATATTCTTTAAGATTTTCATCAAATCTTTTAGCTTGTAGGGTTTTTCCTTTTCGAATCTTTTTTTCAAATAGTTCGTGACGCAATTGTCGGCAGGAGTATGGATACACATCATCGGAATTCCAAAAACTCTGGCGATATCTACAGACCTATTATGGTTCACGGGCATGAGTCTTCTTTCTATTTCGCTTATTCTTTTTTCCAACAATTGTTCGGCCACGCTGACAGTTATTCCATAACTCGCCAATAAGTCGGCCTGCAGCTTCATAACATCATATAACTGGGCGAGGGCATAGCCTTCAGGATGATGAGCGATGATCAAGTCGATCTTTTGATCCTGGTCCTTGTTCAGAAGATAAGTAAAGATTATCTCTCCAACTTCCATATCGATCCCGGTAACTACTTTCTTGACTTCTGTATTTAAATCTCCGTGTAAAACTCTTGTATCTGAAAAGGGGTTAAACAATCTATCCTTATCATAGTATTCAGCCTCTTCATCCTTGAGCTTTTTGTATTTCTCTTTTTCTTCCTTCAAGATTGTTTTAATCTCCGCTTTTCCTCTTAAATCGTTTTCAATCCCTATCTCAACAGCTTTTTTGTATAATTTTTCAAGTTTCATTCTTTAGGCTCCTTTTTTAAGAATTTCTCTTTATACTCGTTTGACACTCATTTTCTTTTTCGTCGAATTTAAGAACATATCTTATTATAAATGCGCTTGAAAGTTAAAGAACATAATTTGATTATTCTCTCTTAAGTTATTATTTTATAATTAATAAAAATGAATTTCTGAACAAAATTTCCTTGGTGCCTGCCATGAAATCTGATAGTATATATATGGTATTTACTCCCTATCAGGAGAATCTAGTAAAAGGAATAATTTCCGCCATAGTAAATGGAGGTATGATAATGAAGAGACCACTTGCGATTCTTATGTTTATCGTCATGTTTTTTCCGTGCGCTGTGTTAGCTCAGGACCAAGATTTCGGATTGGGTTTTATGATAGGAGACCCAACTGCGATTAGTTTTAAGAAATGGACTGGAAGTAAAACCGCCTTTGACGGCGGCGTTGGTTGGTCTTTCAGCGGTCAGAATTCATTACATTTACACGCAGATTATCTTGTTCACAGCTTTGATCTAATTAAAGTCGAAAAGGGAAGACTTCCTCTTTATTTTGGTCTTGGAGCTAGACTCAAACTTGGAGATCCAACTAGATTTGGTGTTCGCATCCCTGTAGGTGTAAGCTACATCTTTGAAGAAGCGTCCTTAGATATTTTTTTTGAGCTGGTTCCCATATTTGATTTAGCACCTGATACAGACTTTAAAATTGCCGGGGGCATTGGCATCAGATATTATTTTTAATAACAAATAAGTAAAAAGCACCTTCTTATCCCCAACTTAAGTATTTGCTGTAATTTTTGATAAAGAATTTGGATAATGGATACGAAAAAATTAAGAGATGATGCTGTAGCTATCTTTAACGCGGGAGTAAAGGCGGTTGATCCTGTCGATGCCATCAAGCGTTATATCAAACTTGAAGATGGCATTTTATCAGTAGAAAACCGGACATATGATCTTGCCAGTTATAAAGGAGTTTATGTCGTCGGAGCGGGGAAGGCATCGGCAGCAATGGCTCAGCCAATAGAGGAAATTCTCGGCGATCGGATAAAAGCCAGTGCTGTTAACGTCAAATACGGGCACGATGTCCCGCTAAAAATAATCCGCGTCAATGAAGCTGGCCATCCTGTGCCGGATGAAGCTGGTCTGAAGGGTACCAAACAGATCATTCAACTCCTTCAGCAAACCGGGGATAAGGACCTTGTTATTTGTTTGATCTCTGGAGGCGGCTCAGCCCTGCTGCCTTGTCCAGTCGATGAGTTAACGTTAGAGAATAAACAACTGGTGACAAAATGTCTCCTGGAGGTTTGTGCCACTATTCACGAGATAAATGCAGTGCGTAAGCATATATCAAAAGTTAAGGGCGGGCAGCTGGCTCGATTAGTCTATCCATCAACTTTAATTTCCCTGATTCTCTCCGATGTCATCGGCGACAAATTGGACAGCATTGCTTCAGGACCAACTGCTCCTGACACCAGCACATTCAGCGACTGTCTGCATATTTTGGATAAGTACAACATCAAACAGAAAATCCCTGCCGCTGTTCTCGAACATTTAGATAGAGGTGCTAAAGGTGAGATTGAAGAAACACCCAAGGCAGATGATCCTGCCTTTAAAAAGACTCAGAATGTAATCATCGGAAGCAATATTCTGGCTGTCAAGGCTGCCGGGGAGAAAGCTCAAGAACTGAAGTATCACAGCCTGATCCATTCCTCCGTTGTTGAAGGCGAAGCGAAAGAAGTGGCTAAAGTGCATGCTGCCCTGGCTAAGGAAATTCTCAACACGGGCTCTCCTGTTCCTAGGCCAGCCTGTGTCATTTCTGGTGGGGAAACGACAGTCACAATTCGGGGCAAAGGACTAGGTGGTCGCAATCAGGAGTTTGTACTTGCTGCGGCGATTGACATTGATGGGTTGGAGGACGTGGTTATTTTAAGCGGCGGCACGGATGGAACAGATGGACCGACAGATGCTGCTGGTGCGCTTGCAGATGGAGAAACAGTGCGTCGAGCTAAAGCTCAGGGACTGGACGCAGGATACCACCTCCGAGAAAATGATTCCTATCGTTTTTTTAAGCCTCTCGGCGATTTGCTCATCACCGGACCGACATATACCAATGTGATGGACCTGCAATTGGTGATAGTAGGTTGAAAGGGATCTCCCCTACCCAGGACGAGAAAGGCTGGCGATCCTGCTGGTGTTCCTGGAACCACGAACCTGATCAAAACAGAGGTATTGAGATAAGAAGAATTAAAATAATAAGATTTGAAAAATAGACTTTATCCCAAAGTTGTTTGATCCTATGTCATTGCTTCGCTTTTAGGAGCCCGCAATGATCAGAGTTCTTCAGCTATTTTCTTTCTCTACCGTAGCATGCAATTGTTCTAAGAAATCAGGAATAGCTGAGGTGACCCGGTTCCAGTTCGGAATGAGAGGAGAGTAGCGAGGATCTTCCTGGAATTCTTTCCCTGCAATCTGAATCGCTTTGGTAAAAGCCTCAACCAGTTTTGTTTCCTGATGACGGTCAAAAAGAAGCCCATTAAGAGTAGCATCATCATTGTAGCGTTTAATGCAATCCTGGGCAGTGCGAAGGTAGGTAACAATTAAAGTTTTCAAAAGACTATCGCTCACAGTGGCTCCCTCGATTGCCAGGTTTCTGAAGATGGCTTTAGCAATATCTACAGACATCTTCATTAGGCCTGTTTTTGGATTATCTGCTGACAATGGTTGATGCTTATGCTCGTAGGTTTCACAGAGTTCTACCTGGCAGACTCTCGTAAGAGAACAATTGCGATAAACCTCTGATAAAGTTTCAACCTCTATTCCCCAATCACCAGGTATTCGGTTGATTCGGGCTAGGTCAGCAATCATGGAAAATTCTCCGGCCAAAGGGTAGCGAAAACTGTCCAGGTAATTGAGGAGAGGAAGAGGACCCAAAAGTTTAACTAAGCTCCTGATGATAGGGATAACGAAAATACGGGCAACTCGGCCATGCATTCGATCAGTTACTCGAGCATAGTAGCCTTTGCAAAATGCATAATCTATATTAGGTGATGCGACCGGGTAACATAATCTTCCCAGAAACTCTCGTGAGTAATTGACAATGTCGCAGTCGTGCAAAGCAATAACTTTACTCTTTTCTTGAAATAAAATGTATCCATAAGCGGTCCAGCAAGATCGGCCTTTGCTATCTTCGCCTATAAAGAGCGCGTTCTCCTCTAAGAGTTTGTGAAGTTTTTCTATACCAGGCCCTGTATTCCAGATTACTCGTGTTCTCTGCGGAAAGGAGGAAAAAAACTCTTTTGCCCTCGTAAACTGCTTTTGATTTGTCCTCCCCATCGTAACCACAATCTCATTTAGGTAAGGAACCTCCTTTATTTCCTTCATAATCTGTTTTATTGCCGGCGCTTCCAGTTCTGCATAGGTTGAGGGAAGAACCAGGGCAATCGGTCGATGGCGGCTGAACTCAATTAATTCACTTTCCATCCGCTTAAGATCTATATTGCCAAAGCGATGAAAAGTGGCTATCACACCACTTTGATAAAAATCAGCCATAAGACCCTCCTTTGTTGGGGTTTTTAAAAGCCTTACAGTAGTATATTTAGTATTTTCATGGCAGGAAGAGCTCGTTTAAAAGAATAAGTTTCATGATCGAGAAGGGTTCCGTCTAAATCAGTAAAAACCAGGAGATGGCAGTCCTTCTGGTTACCATGTTCAGTCAAAAAATCTTCCCCAAAAATTTTAAAGTATTTAATAACAAGAAATTACTTATAATGTTATTAAAATTACTATATTATGTCAAAGGAAATAATTTGTTCCTGAAGGTAATAGGCAGCCGCCCAATATTTTAAAAGCGAGGGCATAGAAAATGAAATTTGTTACTTTTGTAAGAAGGCATAAAGCACTAACCCTTCTGACATTAATTTCAATGGTCGTTCTTATCGTTCTTTTTCAGAATTCTGATTCGGTGAACTTTAAAGTTCTTTTTTGGCAGTTTTCAGCTCAGAAAGTGATTTTCATCCTAGGGGCCATGTTTTTGGGTTATATAATCGGTAAATTGGGTGAGTTTTCTTTTAGAAAGCGAAGCTAGGGGTTTGACCCAATACTTTTTTTGACTGCTTGATTTATTTTCACTGATTTGATAATAATGTAAAAAAATAGGAGGACATCATGAAAAAAATAAAAAAAAGAATTTCAATCAGAAATTCACTTGTCTTAATTCTTTGTTTTATGTTGATTATTGGAGTTTCATTTATGATTTCCTGCAAAAAGCAAGCAGTAGCGCCAACTGCACAGGTTCCGGATCTCCAAGCAAAAGTGGACGAACTACAGAGAGAATTGGCCGGAAAAGATTCTGAAATCAACCAGTTGAAAGAAGAGACCGCCCGTATCCAGCGAGGGCTTCCTTCAGCATACGAGGTACAGCCCGGAGACAATCATTGGCAAATTGGTTATGATTATCTGACAACAAAACGGGGAGTTTCTCCTGAGGAAACAGGGAGAATGCTGACTAACGCTTATCTTTTGGATCCGCTACTTGTTGGTTTTAAGGTCTGGAATTTTATGGATGAAGGACAGTACGGAAGCTTTGTTCTGCAGGGAAGCGCGAAAGTATGCCCCGGTTCTCTTATTAGGGTAGATACTAAGAAAATAGCAGAGGAAAAGTTAAAGTTAGAGAATGAAATTGCGAAGCTTAAAGAAGAGATTGAAAAACAGAGCATGGAATTCACGGCGAAGATAGAAGAATTGGAAAAAGAAAGGGAAGAACTCAAATCTCAGGTTGACTCCCTTAATCAAAAGGTAGCAAATTTACAAGGCCAGAATACGGATTTAGACTCGAGGCTAAATTCTGTGTACTACCTTGCAGGCACAAAGAAAAATCTCAAAGCAAATGGAAAGATAAAAGGGACGTTCCTCGGTCTTTCAGGAATGAAAATCAAAGATGTTAGTTTCGAAGACTTTCAAGGCAGAGTTGACCTCCGTGAAACGGATGCCATCGAGTTGAGTGCCGAAGATTTTAAGCTTTCTGCGATAAAAAAAGTAGGACTCTTACCAAAACACGTGAAGAAAGATATTGATTATCGTATTGAGATTGCAGGAGATGGGCAGTCTGCGAGTGTCATCCTGCGGAACAAGGATAAATTTCTCCTTGCTCGCATTGTATTATATGTAAAGTAAAGCTTTTTCATTGCATCGAGAATCGTTTTGCAAAAAAGATAGGGATCTCCTCTTAACATTTGTGTATAAGTTCTAAAAGAATTCTTTAATATAGAATGTTGAGAAAGGAACTCATTCTCTACTTATTACTTCTCCCATTCATTCATATTTGACAATTTTTCCATTAATTATTATCTTATAAACCAATATGCCAAGGAAATCGAAGACTAAAAAATGTCCTGAATGCTTTTCTACGAATCCAATTAATAGCAGTTTTTGCCGTAAATGCGGAGCTCAGATTTCTCGCTCAAAGAAAATATACGTTTCTAAAACAGATACTGTTCAAGCAGCTGCCGGTGAACTGACTACGGGAAGCACTTTTGCTGGGAGGTACCAGGTTATTGAAGAGTTGGCTAAAGGAGGCATGGGCAGAGTCTACAAAGTATACGACAAAAAGATAAACGAGAAGGTAGCTTTAAAGCTCATTCATCCTGAAACTGAGGCTGATAAGGAGTCGATTAGGCGGTTCAAGAATGAACTGAAATTAGCCCGAAAGATATCTCACAGGAATGTATGCCGCATGTATTACCTCGGGGAGGAGGGGGGATCCAACTACATCACCATGGAATTTGTGCCCGGTGAGGATTTAAAGAGCTCGCTTATAAGAATGGGGCCATTAAGCGCAGCAAAAGCTATTTTTATAGCCAAGCAGGTGTGCGAGGGACTGGCTGAGGCTCATGGGCTAGGGGTTGTGCATCGTGATTTAAAACCACAAAACATCATGGTAGATAGATTGGGAAATGCGCGCATTATGGATTTTGGGATAGCTCGCTCGCTTAGAGCAGAGGGGATAACAGATACCGGTGTGGTAATCGGGACAGCAGAATACATGTCTCCTGAACAAGTGGAAGGGAAAGATGTGGATCAGCGTTCCGATATTTATTCGCTTGGAATAATCCTGTATGAGATGGTGACCGGGAAGGTTCCTTTTGAAGGGGAAATAGCCTTGACTATAGCTCTAAAGCATACGACAGAAAAACCGAAAGATCCAAGGGAGATCAACGATCAAATACCCGAAGACCTTAGTTATGTAATACTGAAATGCATGGAGAAAGATAGAAATAAAAGGTATCAGAAAGCAGAGGAACTCCTGTCAGACCTGGACAAAATTGAAAGGGACATTCCTACAAGAGAGCTAGCTTTGCCCGGGAGAAAGCCAATAATATCAAAGAATATACTGTCAGCATTAAACTTGAAAAAGATCTTCGTGCCCG
The DNA here is from genome assembly GCA_030607635.1 of Candidatus Aminicenantota bacterium. Taxonomy (GTDB): domain Bacteria; phylum Acidobacteriota; class Aminicenantia; order Aminicenantales; family Aminicenantaceae; genus SOIV01. Next base: position 13,636 of record JAUWJP010000003.1, on the reverse strand, counting down.
CTTTAGTTTTAGCGGGGCTTGTAATCACCTTGCTGATTCTTTTTAGCCCGCGTGAATTGAGTGTTGACCCTAGGCGGATCGTAGTGGCTACATTCGATAACAAAACTGGCGATGAATTACTAGATCCCTATGGCCGAGTGGCCGCCGATTGGATTACACAAGCTCTTTCACGGACCGATGTTGTTGAGGTAGTTCCGACGACAATAGTCTTACAGTCATCAATTGAGGTAGGGATCAACACCAGCGGGCTTCATAGCATGGCTCTACTCCGTGCCTTGGCTAAGAAAACAGAAGTAGGAACAGTGATTTGGGGCTCTTATTCTTTGAAGGACGAGATCCTGCGATTCCAGATCAAGATAACAGATTCGGCGAAAGGAAAGCTAATTCACTCCCTTGAGGATGTCAACGGATCACGAGATTCCCCGATGGAGGTTATAGAAACGTTGCGACAGCGAGTATTGAGCACCCTGGAGCTTTACTTCGATTCTATACCCAGTAAAATACTCCGAGCCTCGAAACCTCCTCTTTACGATGCTTACCGAGAACATATCGTTGGATTGGAATATTTCGGTAGAGATTATCTCCAAGCACTTCGCCACTTTAAGCTGGCAGCGGAGCGTGATCCGGAGTTTTTAGCTCCTCGCACTCGTATAGCCATCATATATGGCACTTTAGGCGAATATGCCAAAGCTGATCCTGAATTTCGTTTTATAAATAAATACCGCGAGTATCTCACGCTTTTTGAACAGAACTACCTGGATTGGTATATGTCACGCTTAAACGGAAATTACGCTGAAGCTCTGCAACACTTACGTCAAGCAGAGAAGCAAGCTCCAAATAGTATTTATGTCAATTATTTGATAGGACTTGAGGCTCTAAGGAATAATAATCCCCAGGAGACTGTGAATATATTTACAAAAATTGAGCCTTCTGAATACATCTACGATCATGAAGCACGTGCATGGCAGTTTGGAGTCCTGGCTAAGGCTCGTCATATGCTGGGTAACTATCAGTTGGAGCTTGAAGAGATTCGACAAGGTCAGGAAAATTATCCCGATAGGCTGGAGCTTCGAGTTGATGAAGTTCGAGCACTAACAGCTCTGGGGAGAATACAGGAAGTCAAAGAAGTTATTGAAGAGAGCTTGAATTTGAAGTCGCGAACTGGAACACCGGGCGGTGTTTTGCTTGAGGCGGCGCAAGAGCTGCGAGCCCATGGCTATTTGAATGAAGGGCAAGAAATAGCAAATAGTGCTGCAGACTGGTATAAAAATAGAACGCTTGATGATGCAGAGAGCGATATATATCGATCTGATCTTGCTCTTGCCCTGTATATAGCCGAGCAATGGGAAAAAGCGAAGGCCCTCTTCAAAGAATTAGCCGAGGAAAATCCTGACAACGTTGAATACAAAGGCTTTCTAGGAAGGCTGGCTGCCCGGGGAGGTGCACGGGAGGAAGCACTTAAGATTTCTGAGGAACTTAAGCAGATAAAGCTTCCCTACCTTTTCGGTTATCATACGTATTGTCGTGCCTGTATTGCCTCGCTGCTTGGCGAGCGCGCGCAGGCAGTCGAGTTACTAAAGGAGGCGTTTGCGCAGGGCTATGCTCATGGTGTGTATTTACACCGGGATGTGGATTTAGAAGCACTCCGTGAATATCCACCATTTCAAGAACTGCTCTGGCCGAAAGAGCAGCACTAGGATATCAAAGTAAGAAAAACGAATGATGAGTGCAGGCATAGCAGGCTCGTGAAACAGAGACCTTAGTGATATTGAAGATAAAAGTGTTATTGCGAGGAGCGTAGAGGATTCTTTCGCTTTGCTCGGTATAAGCGGTGCAATCTCATAACATTAGATCTAAAAAATTGCTCTGTATACTTCCCCCACAGGAAGTCTCAATCCCTGTTTGTAGGCATCATCGCACCTTTTTGTCTTATCAACCCATCCCTGTTTTGATGAAGTTGGTGGGATATCATCCCAGACAGGCTTCCCGGGGTAATTAATGACTATGTCTCCACCCGCATATCTTTGATTTGCCTCATCCCATTCTGCCTGTTTAAACTGCATCGCATTCCTGTATCCTAATCTCATCAGGGTCAATAATCTATTTCTGCCACCCTCTACAGCCAAACATTTTGCTTCCGGAAGATAATGGATTCGGACTGAACCTTCTTTCACAAACTCTAAGAGATATTTTCTTTCGTGCAAAGGTAATTAAGTCGCATTATCGAGTTATTCTTATGGGGATACTTTAAGCCAGGTTAAGCGAGTTTGAGCCAAGCATTTTCTGACTATTCAATTGACTGATTCTTCATTAATTGTTATTCTTTTCCCTATAATTTGTTCCCTATAATTTAGGGGATCATCGCGCATGAAATGCCCTAAATGTCATTTTGAAAATCCTCCCGCCGCCAACTTTTGCAGCAAGTGTGCGACTCAGCTTGCTTCCTCAGAAGAAGTTTCTATTCCTCATACAAAGACTCTCGAGACACCCTTAAAAGAATTAACCAGGGGAACAACTTTTGCTGAGAGGTACGAGTTCATCGAGGAACTGGGTACGGGTGGCATGGGCAGAGTCTGCAAGGTATTCGATAAAAAGATAAACGAAGATGTGGCCATAAAGATCTTAAGGCCTGAAATTTCCAAGGATGAGAAAACCATTGAGCGCTTTGGCAATGAATTGAAATTTACCCGCAAGATTGTCCATAAGAATGTCTGCCGCATGTATGACATTAACGAAGAGAAAGGAACGCATTACATAACCATGGAATATGTGCCAGGTGAAGATTTGAAGAGCACCGTTGTAAGGGTAAGGCAATTAAGCGTGGGTAAAGCCGTATCTGTAGCCAAACAGGTTTGCGAAGGACTGATAGAAGCCCACAAACTGGGAGTCGTTCATCGTGATCTAAAACCTCAGAATATCATGATAGACAAAGAAGGGAACGTTCGGATAATGGATTTTGGGATAGCCCGGTCGCTTAAGACGAAAGGCATAACAGCCGCAGGAATAATGATCGGGACGCCTGAGTACATGTCCTCTGAACAAGCGGAAATGAAAGAGACAGATCAACGATCTGATATCTATTCTTTAGGAGTGATTCTTTATGAGATGGTGACTGGGAGGCTGCCGTTTGAAGGGGATAGTCCTCTTAGCATCGCGATGAAGCATAAGAGTGAGAAGCCTTCGGATCCCAGGAGGTTTAACGCCCAGATATCGCCAGAGCTGAGTCACATAATTCTTAGATGTATGGAAAAGAGTAAAGAGAAAAGGTATCAACGAACAGAAGAGCTCCATTCTGAATTAGACAACCTAGAGAAAGGTCTCCCCACCAGGGAGAGGGTGGTTCCAAAAAGAAAGCCCATCACCTCGAGAGAAATAACTGTACAGTTTTCCTTGAAGAAGCTATTAATCCCTGCTTTAGCTGTTATCGCTGTTGCGATCATTGCGGTGATAATCTGGCGCCTTGTTCCCCAAGAGAGAGTCGTTCCCTTTCCCCAGGATAAACCCTCACTTGCTGTCATGTACTTTGAAAATAACACGGGAGATGAGAGTTTAGGCCACTGGAGAAAGGCTCTCTCTGATTTATTGATTGCAGACTTATCACAATCCAAATACATCATGGTTCTAAGCGGGGAGAAATTATACAATATACTCGAAGAACTGAACCTGCTGGAAGCCAAAAGCTATTCTTCAAAAGTCTTAGAGAAAATATCAAGCAGGGGAGGAGTGCAGTACGTACTGGTGGGAAAATTAGCCATGGCAGGTGAAACCTTGAGAATTAATGCTTTGCTCCAGGAAGCAAGTACAGGCGATCTCTCGAGTTCTGAAATGGTGGAGGGAAGAGGAGAAGGGAGTTTATTCTCAATGGTGGATGATTTGACAAGGAAGATCAAGGCGAGTTTTAAGCTTTCTGAAGAGGAGATAGCCGGCGATATTGATAAGGAAGTGGAGAAAATCACGACCACCTCTTCTGACGCATATAAATATTACAGAGAGGGGATGGAATATTTTAGAAAGGGAGATAATCTCAAGAGTATTCCACTTATGGAGATTGCAGTAGCTTTTGATCCTGAGTTCGCTATGGCTTACAGAACCATGGCCAACGCTTATTCCAACATAGGTTTTGGAACTAAAGCCAGGGAACGCTATCAGAAAGCTTTTGAATTGAGTGACCGAGTATCGGATAGAGAGCGCTATTATATAGAGGGAGTCTACTACCAGCAGTCAGAGAGGACATACGATAAAGCCATAGAGGTCCATAATGAGCTATTGAAAATCTATCCGGACGATTACGTCGGAAATGCTAACTTAGGTGGTTTATACGCAGATTTAGAAGAATGGGATAAGGCCATTCCACTGCTTGAAGTGAATGTTAAGAATAAAGTTGAATCAGTTCCAAGCTATGGGAAAATAGTAAATTCATATGCAGCCAAAGGATTATATGACAAAGCCAGGGAAGTTCTTGAGTTTTATTTAAGTGACATTAGAGATAGCGCGTACATTCGTTTTAATTTAGCTGATAATTATCTTTATCAAGGGAAATATAACCTTGCCCAGGTCGAAGCAGCCAAAGCTTTTTCCCTTGCTCCGAAGCATTACTATAATTCTTTAATAAAGGGTGATATTTACCACTACAAAGAAGATTTGATTAATGCAGAGAAAGAATACCTGACACTGCTTGAAACAGAGGAACCAAGAGCTTATGAGGAGGGAACAAAAAGGCTAGGAGCCTTATATCTTTTGCAGGGCATGTTTGAGAAGTCGAAAGAGCAGGTTAAGCAGGGGATTGCCCTGGCTGTAATGCTTGGTGAGACGGAGTGGAGTTCGTGGTTTCACTTATACTTAGCCTACATGCATCTGAAATCGAAGAATTTCGAGGAAGCTTTGAAAGAGTATGATGAAGTGTTGACTATTGCTTCGGAGGCAGGGATTCCTGATAGACAAAGAGAAGCTCTTTATTTTAGAGGGCGGGTTTATATTGAGATGAACTCAATGGATGAGTCCCAAAAAACGGCAGATGAGCTTAAAGAATTGATCGAAAATGGAATGAACAGGAAGGCGATGAGGCTTTACTACAACCTGATCGGTATGATAGAGCTTGAGAAAGAGAATTTTTCCGAGGCAATTGAATCTTTTAATCAAGCTCTTACTTCGTTACCTTCTCAATTTAATCCAGATGACGGGCAAGCGTTATTTATTGATTCCTTAGCTTTTGCCTACTACAAGGCGGGGGATTATGAGAAAGCAAGGCAAGAATACGAGAGGATAATTCACCTTACAACGGGCAGGCTGTTTTACGGAGACATATATGCTAAGAGCTTCTATGTGTTGGGCAAGATTTACGAGGAAAAAGACATGCAGCGACAGGCCATAGAGCATTATGTGAAATTCCTCGATCTCTGGAAAGATGCTGACCCTGGTATTGCTGAGGTCGAGGATGCTAAAAATAGGCTGGCTGAGATGCAAAAAACGCCTTGATTGAAGACTTTCTAAAGTCTGCGGGTTTAAGGGAGAATATTTATGAAAAGGCATCCATTTGTAAATACAAATCTTATCCAAGCATTAGAAGAAGAGATTAAATTATTTGAACAAGGCAAATCTAATGTTGAACAAGCTAAATCAATTGCCAAAGTCGCCCAAAGGTTAATTTCCTTGAAAATGCTTGAAATTCAAGAAGAAGAAAAGGTTTTAGGAGCGTTATTAGGAAAAATAAAAGATTTTAAAAGCTAATCTCATTTGGCGGGAGCAATAAATGTTTCTGCCAGTAAATTAAAGAGTCTCTTTTTCATTCCTGCTTTCATCGTCATCTAACAAAGTATCCCAGCAATCAAAGGTTATAGCTTTTATCATTTTTGTAATCTCCTTTATTTTTTAGCAGTCGCCTGGCTAAGGTCCGAAACGGCGACGCACACTTTCGGCAGTACCGGATGATTTTATAAGATGCCATGTACCACTGAGCCTGTGCTGTAAAATAGAAATGCCGATTGAGTTCAGGAATTTGCTTCGTATCAAGCAAGACCTCTAACCCAAATCGAATCCCAATTCTTGCATCTTCTCTGTTATTAATTTCAGTTTCATCGGAGAATACTATCAAGCCAAGGGTTTCATCAAAAATTGTAGCATATTTAGAATATTAATATTTCCGTACTTCAAATTATATTGATATTTTACAGAAATAGAAATACTCCACCTCATGAAAAGGGTTTGTTCAATAGAAGAAACCTTTCTGGGTGGAAAAGACTGGTGGGCGATCCAAAAAGTAGAGCAGTAATGACACGTGAGGAGATAAGAGAAGCACAGGTTAAGGTAGATGAAACCATGCGGGCCCAATGAAAAGTAGTCGAAGGTATCCTGGTGTTTGACGGAAAGGGGGAGAGTTTCTGTACGGCAAAAGATTATACTGATTTTGAGATGCTGGTGGACTGGAAGATTGAGAAAGGTGGTGACAGCAGAGAAATACATCCTGAGAAGAATGTCTGGAGCTTGAGCGAGGAGGAAATCTCTGAGGGCTTCAAGCCGCTATTCAACGGACTGGACCTTTCCGGTTTTCTTTCCGAGAAATGAATGGCTGTTGGATTGGTGCTGTCCTGAAGTGATATGCTCTCATGAACTCGCGGTTTGTACTTTATGGCGTCTCTCCATTCCAGCAGTTTAGAAAAAGGAAACCATTGGAAAGCAGAGAAGATCAGAAGAATACCAACAATAAGCAGCGCCAGGCAAAATTCTTTTTTAAAGACGAGCTTCTTTGTTAATTTGTTTTTGAGATAGGCGAGGAGTACTTTCAAGTTATAGATCAAATGGAAAATAATGAAAACAATGAAAAAAATGCAGAAAGTGATGTGCATTCCTCTCCAGGCTTCTCTTGATAGCGAAAGCAACTTCCAGTTGATTTCTCTGGCTATCCCGCCTGAGGGAGAAACGTAGAGGCATATTCCGGATAGTATGAGAATGATGATTGATAAGAATGTAGTGAAAGATATGAATGCTTTAGTGTTGAACTTTTTCTTATGAAAGTGCATAGAGAACTCCTTAAGATAAATATATCAGATAATAAATGCGGAGGATTGATTCCTCCCGGGCAATATATGAACATCTTCGTGAATGAGAGAATTATATTTTAAAGAGCATAATAATTGTAAAATTATTCACATAAGTCAAGAGAATCTTCTTGATTGTGTAGAGGCCGTACTTAGAGAGCAAGCACAAGACCGAATGGACGCAATACAATAATATTTTTAAACTTCATTCAAAAGCTCCAAACCATCAAGTTTAAGATAGACTCGGCCCCCGAATCATCAAAAAGCAGCCACAGAGCCTCTCAGAAATATTCCCCCCTCTCCTCGGCTGCCATCAGGAGTTCCTGGTGGGCAATATGAGGCGGAGGCGGCCGTTCAGCTTCAAAGGTCAGCTTGAGGTGGGCGATGATCCTGTCGATGATCTTCGGTTCTTCGATAGAAGTTAATGTTGGAAGGATTGTAGAGTCAACAAATGTTGACAACAAGAATTGATTGGTGATGGAAGGCAATGCCGAAGAGGGGACTCGCCCCCCTACTCCCGAATATCAGGACCTAGCCCCTCAAGCTAGCGTGTCTACCAATTCCACCACTTCGGCATTTAAACCTGGGAGGCTCATCTAGGCAGTATTGCCTATATTTAAGGGAGAAAGTTTTCTGACCTTTATTTTCTCTTCTCTGTTTCTGTGTTTTTTTGTTCTTTTTCCTCTGTTGTTGGAGGTTTCTTTTCTTCAGTTTCTTTTTTTGTTTCCGTTACCGCAGCTGCCTCCTCTGTCGGTGCTCCTTCGCCTTTTACAGCCGATGTTACTCCTTTTACAGACAGCATCCAGAGCCCCAGCGAAGTTATCATAAAAAGTATGGCACTAATTGTGGTTGCCCTGGATAAAATAGTGGCCGCACCACGTGGCCCGAAAACAGTCTGGCTGCCTCCCCCTCCGAACGCTCCAGCCAGATCAGCAGCTTTACCTGATTGAAGAAGAACAGCAATGATGAGAATGAAACAGACGATAATGTGGATTACTGTGATTATACCGCTCACTTCTTCTCCTTGTAAGCTTTTATTGCTTCTTTCGTTATTTGAATGAATGAGTCAGCTTCCAGCGAAGCTCCTCCGACTAATGCTCCGTTTATGTTATTTTCCTTTAGTATAGAATATGTATTGGCTGGCTTCACTGAGCCACCGTAGAGAATTATAGCATACGAAGCAATCTCATTTCCATATTTTTCTGTCAGCTTCTTTCTTATGAAGCTATGGACTTCCTCTGCTTGAGAAGGTGTTGCTGTTTCACCCGTTCCGATGGCCCAGATAGGCTCATAAGCGATAACGATCCGACTTATCTCATCTTTCCCCAGCCCTTCCAGCCCTGAATTTACCTGGGTTTCGACTTTATCCATGGTGTTTCCCTTTTCTCTTTCTTTCAGTGATTCCCCGATGCACATGATTGGCGTAAGTTCATGAGCTAAAGCTGCTTTGATTTTTTTATTAACAGTCTCATTTGTTTCACCAAAATATTGCCGCCTTTCTGAGTGACCGATAGTGACATATTGACAGCCTGCATCTTTGAGCATCGGCGGGGAGACTTCGCCTGTGAAAGCTCCTTTTTCTTCCCAGAAAATGTTTTGGGCGCCAAGCTGGATATTACTTCCTTCAATTACTTTTTTCACTTCATTCAGCATGGTATAGGGAGGAATTACAACAAGCTCTGCGTCCGTCAGTTGAGGACTTTCCTCTTTAAGAGCTTTAACCATTTCCACAGCTTCAGGAATGGTCTTATGCATTTTCCAGTTTCCCGCGAGGAAAGGTTTTTCGTTACTTATTGTCATCTTATTTCTCCGATAATGCTTCGATACCAGGGAGGGTTTCGTTTGCCATAAATTCTAAAGAAGCACCCCCTCCGGTTGAAATATGGGATATTTTCTCGCTCACTCCTGCTTTGCAGACAGCTGCTACTGAATCTCCCCCTCCCACGATTGAAAGGGCTTCAGAACTGGCTACTGCCTCAGCTATTTTCATGGTTCCTTGTGAGAATTTATCGATTTCAAACACTCCCATTGGACCGTTCCAGTAGATCGTTTTTGCCTTGGCTATGATTTTTGAGTATTTCTCGACAGTTTTTGGCCCGATATCAAGACCCATCAAGTCTGAAGGAATAGGTGGCGAGTCCACTATTTTGACCTCTGTGTCGGGATCCTTTTCAGCGGCGACAAGATGATCCGAAGGAAGATAAAAATTAACTTTTTCCTTTTGGGCTCGTTCTAGAAGGAGACGGGCGAGCTCTATTTTATCTTCCTCGACAAGGGAGCGACCGACTTCATATCCCTGGGCTTTGAAAAATGTGTAAGCCATAGCGCCGCCGATAAGAATACTGTCAGCTTTGTTTAAAAGGTTCTCTATGACCGGAATCTTATCAGAGACTTTTGCACCTCCGAGAATGGCTACGTATGGTTTTGAGGGAGAATGAACGGCTTTACTTAGATAATCAACTTCTTTTTTGAGGAGAAAGCCAGCTACTGATTTTTCAACATACTGGGCAATGCCGACAACTGAGGCATGGGATCGGTGCGAGGCACCAAAAGCATCGTTGACATAATAGTTGACTTCTTGAGCCAAAAGTTGAGCAAAAGAAGAATCATTAGCTGTCTCTCCTTTATGAAACCGCAGGTTTTCCAGAAGAAGAGTCTGGTCTTCCTTGAGCTCTTTCTTTAGTTTTAGGACTTCCTCCCCGATAACATCAGGGGCAAGAATGACATTCTGAGGAATGAGCTCGGAAAGCCTTTCTGCTACAGGCTTAAGGCTAAATTCAGGAACATATTCTCCTTTGGGACGTCCCAAATGGGAGGCGACTACTACTTTTGCCTTTTGCTCGAGAAGGTAATTTATGGTGGGAAGAGCAGCCTTTATGCGCGAATCATCTCTTATTTTGCATTCTTCATCCAGAGGAACGTTGAAGTCAACCCGGAGAAAAACCATTTTTTCCTCAAGATCTAAGTCTTTGGGAGTGAGCATGCCTTCTTAACGGGAGATGTACTTGATCAAATCTATCATGCGGCAGGAAAAGCCCCATTCATTGTCATACCAGGCTAGAATTTTCACCAGGTTTTCATCTGTAATCCTGGTGAAAAGCCCGTCTACGATGCCAGAGTGAGGATTGGCCATAAAATCAACAGAGACAAGAGGCTCCTCAGTGTAATCGAGAATTCCCTTCAACTTGCCTTCGGAAGCTTTATTGAAGGATTCGTTAACTTCATCGGCGCTGACATTTTTCTTTAAGAGCGCTACCAAATCTACGACAGATACATTGCAAGTGGGAATCCTTATGGCTATGCCGTCGATTTTCCCTTCGAGCTCAGGAATAACAAGTCCTACAGCCTTGGCAGCTCCGGTTGTTGTGGGAATTTGAGAGACGGCTGCTGCTCGGGCTCGACGAAGATCTTTATGGGGTGCATCAAGTAATTTCTGGTCACTTGTATAGGCATGAATTGTGGTCATAAAGGCTTTTTCAATGCCAAACTCCTGATGGAGAACTTTTACTACAGGGGCCAAGCAATTGGTAGTGCAGGAGGCCATGGAGACGACGTGGTGTTTTTCTGGATTATAGATTTCTTCGTTGACTCCGAGGACAATCGCTACGTCTGGATCTGAGGAAGGCGCAGAAATTATAACTTTTTCAGCACCACCTTTTTCGATATGCTTGATTGCATCCTGTTTTTTTCTGAATATGCCCGTAGATTCAATAACGATAGAGGCCCCCAGCTCTTTCCAAGGAAGATTGCCCGGGTCTTTCTCAGAAAGAACTTTAATTGTTTTATCATTGACTATTATTGCATCTTCCGTGGATTTAATATTTGCCTCTAGAATCCCGAGTACAGAATCGTACTTAAGCAGATGAGCCAGAGTTTTAGAATCAGTGATATCGTTTACAGCCACGATATCAATGTCGGGATCCTGGTAAGAGGCGCGGAAAAAATTTCTTCCAATACGTCCGAATCCATTTATTCCGATTTTAAAACTCATATGAAACCTCCTCTTATATATCTGTTTCTTTATTAACACAAAAACAGGCTTAAATCAATGAATACAGTGACATGTGATTTCTTTCTGATAGCTTAAAATAACAGGAAAACATGCAGAGAAAAAGGGAGAAAAGGTGGCAGAAAAAGGGGACAGAAAAGGGGGACAGGCTACTTTTTCCTTAATGGAGACAGTCCTGATTTCAAGAGAATTAGGGGCAATCCTTTGTTTGTAGGGGCTTGATTCATCAAGCCCACCTGTTTTCAAAAAAAAAGATAAAAAATTCAAGTTTTAAAAGTCTAACCCCATGTGGTAAAATTCGCTGTAAATAAGGATGAGTCTTTAAAAAGTACCATCAAAGGAGTGCCCATGAAAGTCCTAACTTCGACCCAGATGAGAGAAATTGACCGGACAGCTATCGAGGAAATCGGAATATTGGGCACCACCCTAATGGAAAATGCTGGCAAGCAAATCTTTAAAAAGCTTAGAGAAAAGTTTCCAGAGTTGAGTAAGGAAAAAATCGTCATCGTGGCCGGTAAAGGAAACAACGGCGGCGATGGTTTTGTTGTAGCGCGCCATCTCTATAACCACGGAGCCGATCCGTATGTCCTGCTTCTAGCTTCTAAAGGAGAAGTGAGGGGAGATGCCGCCGTAAATTTAAAAATGGCCGAGAAAATAGGGATAAAAATTAGCGAGGTCTGTTCTCCAAAGGATTGGAAACTCCAGAAAGAAAAGATTTTTCAGTCGTCTGTGCTCGTTGATGCGATCTTTGGGACGGGTCTCATTAAGCCTGCGCAGGGACTCTACGCCGCAGTTATCGAAGGTATTAACAAATCAAAGGCATATAAAATAGCCGTGGATATTCCTTCCGGCCTTTCCTCGGATACGTTTCAAATCATCGGTCCCTGTGTGAGGGCAGATTTGACTGTGACCTTAGCTGCTCCTAAAGTGGTCCATATCTTTCCGCCTGCAGAAGAATATGTCGGTGAACTGGTGGTTGCTGATATAAGCGTGCCTTCTTTCCTGTTCGATGACGAAAACCTCAAGCTCGAACTAGTGGAGAAGAAAACCGTTCTGCCTTATTTTAAGAAGCGAAGCAAGGATACGCATAAAGGAACTTACGGTCATCTTTTCATTCTTTCCGGCTCCCTGGGGAAAACAGGAGCCGCTGCTATGGCTGGAAAAGCAGCTTTAAAGATGGGAGCAGGCTTGGTGACCGTAGGAACTCCAGAGAGTTGCCTTCCCATTGTGGCTCGCTCCATGGATGAATTAATGACAGAGCCTTTGGCTGAAACAGTAGAGAAGACTCTCTCTCATGAAGCCTTAAAAAAGGTGCTGAGTCTTCTTAAAGGGAAAGATGCTCTCATGATTGGACCAGGGATTTCCACTCACAAATCCACCTCTGAACTTGTCCTCTCCCTTATGCCGAAGATTAACGTGCCTGCAGTCGTGGATGCAGATGCTCTGAATATATTGGCTTCAAAGCCGGAAATAATAAAATCTTTGTGCCAGCCTGCAGTGCTCACTCCCCATCCAGGTGAATTCGCCCGGCTCCTCAATCTTTCTACTCGGGAAGTGGTGGAGAGAAAATTAGAACTTGCACCACAATTTGCCGAAGAATACGGGGTTTAGCTTGTGCTTAAAGCCTACAGAACTCTCATCGCTACTCCTGATGGGAGAGTTTTTATTAATCCCACTGGAAATCCTGGGATGGCCACTGCAGGCTCGGGCGATGTTCTGAGTGGAATGATTGCTTCTATGATCGTCCAGGAGAAAAATCTCCTTGAGGCAATTCTGGCTGCTGTTTATATTCACGGCTTAAGCGGAGACATTGGAGCTGAAAAGCTCGGAGAGAAAGCCTTGACTGCTGGCGATATCATCCGTTACCTTCCATCAGGGCTCAAACTTTTAGAATCTGAGTAATCTGTAGTTGGCAGTGATGGAGATAAAAATGGGGCCATAAAAATGGGGCCAGGCCCCAATTATTCTTTAGAGAGAAAATGAAGATAAGCACGTATCAGAAAAAGGAAAAAGAGTATTTAACTAACTCTGAAAGAGAAACCTTTCTTTTGGCCAAGAATCTTGCCAAGGATTTTAAAGGTCAGGAAGTAGTACTCCTGACAGGGGAACTGGGAGCTGGAAAAACGGTTTTTACCAAAGGAATAGCTGCTGGATTGGGAATGAAGGATGTTCATCAAGTATGCAGCCCTTCTTACACACTCATTAACATCTATAAGGCGAAATATCCAATCTTTCATATAGACTTTTATCGGCTCGGGAAAAAGGCAGAGATACTGGATCTTGGGTGGGAAGATTATCTCGGTCAAGGAATTATCGTTGTGGAGTGGGCCCAGAAGATAAAATTCGATTTAGATGCTATTCACGTGACCTTACATATGGGGAAAAAAGATCAGAGGAAAATAACAATCTGTTTTTAATTCTTGTTATTTGCCGTTTCCTTGAGCAAAATTTTATAAAAAGAAAGATGGGCTTGATAAATCAAGCCCCTCGAGTTTGGCACTTTATTATAACATCCTTTTTATGCCATTTCACTTTTCTCCCTTATGCTACAGCATATAGGGTAGCGGAAGCGAGGTTGGGTAGTGATTTCTCG
>JAUWJP010000037.1 GCA_030607635.1 Candidatus Aminicenantota bacterium | reverse complement strand
CGACATACAAAAGAAACAGTAGTAAAGTTATTCTTACAAAAGAAAGAGAAAACCGCCCCCCTCCTACTCTCACCGAAGAAGAAAAGACAAAACTCAAAAGGGCAGAAGAAGCAGGTCATTCATTGCCTCCTATTCTGAGAAAAGAACTTGAGAGGGATGAAAAAAACAGGCACTCCAGCGAGTGAGATGCTTCAGGGAAAACGCCAGGGCACTCGTCGGGAAGAAGGGGAGCCTAACAGGGGTAGAAGGGGCCAGTAGCGGTAAAAATGACGGGCTTGTGACGGGCTTGTGTTCCGGAATCCCAAAACCGGGAAAGCCTATGTCTGCATCCGGAAAACTTTCAACCGGGCTTGTGAAAAGGCCAGGATTAATAACCTCAATCTCCTGGATCTGCGAAGAACCTTTGCCTCTCGCTTGCTGGAAACTGGTGCAGACATCGTGACAGTGCAACAGCTCCTCAGCCACACGTCGGTCAAAACAACACAGGCCTACACCATCTCGAACGCCAATCTAATGACCGCTGCCGTCTCACTTTTGGATCTGGATAGGGGATTGGGCTGTGACAAAATGGTGACAAATTTCAAAGGAAAGCTTGTAAGTTATGGCTTTTCAGTCAATTAGAAAAATGTCCTTCCGGGCTCATAACCCGGAGGTCGCTGGTTCAAATCCAGCCCCCGCTACCATCTTGTTTCTCTGTTTATCCCTGGAAATTATCAGCATTTTCGCCGCCTTCCATTTAAGCAACCGTACGCATTAGCGAGCAAATTTAAGCATTTCGTGTGACACCTGTGTGACATGGGGAGAGGTCTATATAAAATTACAATTGACTCCTCCCTGACTCCTTGATAACATTTTGCCTACCAAACATGTGTAAACAAGGGGTCAGCAATGGCAATCAAATGTCCTAAATGTCACCATGAGAATCCGGATGATACTATCTATTGTGGTAAATGTACCACACCTTTAAAATCCACTGGAGAGATATCGGTGACCAAAACCTTGATCACCCCAAAGGAAAGCCTGCAGAAAGGAAGCACTGTTGCAGGAAGATACACGATCATCGAAGAGCTGGGCCGTGGGGGAATGGGGGTTGTTTATAAGGCCGAGGATGCTAAGCTTAGAAGAACCGTGGCGCTCAAGTTCCTGCCGCCAGAGCTGACCCATATCCCGGAGTTTCACGAGCGGTTCACGCGCGAGGCCCAGGCGGCCGCAGCCCTCTCCCATCCGAATATCTGCGTCGTCCATGAGATCGGAGAGGGCGAGGACCGGCCCTTTATCGCTATGGAATATGTCGAGGGCGAAACCCTCCGGGACAGGATCCGGAAAAAAGATCTGACCACGGAAGAGGCCCTGGCCATCTCGATCCAGGTCGCGTCGGGCCTCGGGGAGGCCCACAGCAAAGGAATCGCCCACCGCGATGTCAAGAGCGCTAACATCATGGTAACGCCTAGGGGCCGGGTCAAGGTTATGGACTTCGGACTGGCCAAGGTCCGTAGCGGGCTGGCGCTGACGAGGAGCCGGACAACGCTCGGCACGATCGCCTACATGTCGCCCGAGCAGGCGAAGGGGGAGCAGGTCGACGGCCGGACAGATATATGGTCGCTCGGGGTCGTCCTCTATGAGATGCTGACGGGCGAGCTTCCCTTCAAGGGGGATCACGACCAGGCCGTGATCCACGCCATCCTTCACCGGGAGCCGGCGTCCCTGAGAAAGGCCAAACCCGACGCGCCTTCTGGGCTGGAAGAAGTCATCTTCCAGGCCCTTGCCAAGAAACCGTCCGCCCGGTATCCGACCATGGAGGAGTTTGCGGAGGACCTCGAAGCCGTGGCCGAAGGCCTCAAACCGCTCAAGGCCAGGCCGGCCCGGGCCATCAAGCTGGCCGTTCTGCCGTTCGCCAACCTCAGCGGCGACCCGGACCAGGAATACCTGAGCGACGGCCTGACCCAGGAGATGATCACAGAACTGGGCCGCCTCCACCCGGAGAGCCTGAGCGTCATCGCCCGGGCCTCGGTGATGCGCTACAAGAAAGGCGACACTCCGGTGGATCAGATCGGCCAGGAACTGGGGGTGAACTATGTCCTGGAAGGCAGCACTCTGCGGGAGGCGAACCTCGTCCGGGTAAATACGGTCTTGATTCAGGTCGCCGACCAGACCCAGCTCTGGGCGGACAGCTACAAGCGGGAGTTCTCGGGTATCCTGGCCATGCAGAGTGAAGTGGCGGAGAGCGTGGCCAAGGCGCTGTCGATTAAGCTGCTTCCCTCCGAGAAAGACGAGCTGGCCAAGGTCCGTCCCGTCGACCCCGAAGCTCACGAAGCCTATCTCAGGGGTATGTTCCATTGTATGAAAGTGACCCCGGGGGATTTTGACACAGCCGAAAAGCACTTCGACCTGGCCCTGGAGAAGGATCCCTCGTTCGCACCAGCCTACGTCGGTCGGGCCTGGATCTGGGTCTTTCGCAACCAGGCCGGCATCACGTCGCCCGGGGAGGCGGGACCGAAGGCCAAGGCCGCGGCCCTGCGGGCGCTCGAGCTCGACGCGAATTCCGCCGATGCCCACCACGTGCTGGCTTCGGTCAGGACCTATATCGACTGGGATTGGGACGGTGCCGGGGAATCCTGGCGGCGCACGCTTGAGCTCAATCCCAATGTGGCCGGCGCGCAGGGGCTCTACGCGCATTTCCTGGCGATCACGGGGCATGTCGAAGAGGCCCGGGTCCACAGCGAAAAGGCCGCCGTGCTCGACCCATTCAATCCGTTGGTCCAAAGTTGGCATGCGCAAGTTCTCTATACGCAACACCGATACGACGAGGCAATTGCGGTAGCCCGTGAAGCCCAGCGGATCCACCCGGACCATCCCATCGTCGGGTTCACCCTCTGGATGATCATGCATGAAAAGAAGGGGATGGAGGAGGAGGCCTTCGAGGCCATCAAGGCCTTTATGGTCGCCATATACCAGGATCCCAGACTCGAAGCCGCGCTCGAAGAGGGTTATGCGCATGGAGGATACGCCGAGGCGATGAAGCGCGGGGCGGAGTCCCTGATCGCCCGCCTTCCCGAGGCTTTCAGTCTGCCGAACGATATCGGAAACTTTTACCTCGCGGCCGGAGAGAAGGACAAGGCCATCGAGTGGCTGGAGAAAGGTTTCGAGGTCCATGATCCGGTGTCGCCGTACCTCAGCTGTCTTCCGATATACGATGACATTCGCCCCGACCCCAGGTTTCAGGACCTTCTACGCCGTATGAACCTTCCGGTGGATGAGAAGGAATAGCAACAGGAGAAATTACTCTCCTCAGGAGGGACGCTGTTCCTGAGATAGCAGAGGTGGATGATGCGAGGAAGAGGCTGGCTGGGTTGAAGGGCAATTGAACAAAGCAGCGTTAAATTAATTATTTCACGCCATTTCATATTGTGACTTCAAAGATAAGACATTTTAGCCCTTTTAAATCCAATTCCAAATAATCCCTATAGTGTCGAAACCAGTCATATAGGGGGACTACTTTCACTTTGCATTTTGAAGGCTTTCCATTTTATGTCTTATCTCATCTTGCTGAATTCTGAATTTTTGTTGTTTTTTGCTATTTTCATCTTTAGTAATCCCTCCTTGAGCCTTTCAGCGGGAAATAACCTGCTCTCCAATATGCAGAATAAATATGAAACATATAGAAAGTCTATGAATATTGCTTTAAGCAATATATTAAACTATTCGTTCTACAAAATCTGACGGCAATATAAACTCTCAGACATGATTATTGCAATGTAATATGAACATTGATAGGATATTGCATCGTTCTCTAATCGGGAACCATAGGCCTTTTGTATTGGAGTGTCTATAATGAAAATCGAAACGCAAATTGCCAAATTTGACCAAAGCATCGAAGATTTTGTACATTGCGTGGCTTCTCTAAATGAAGAGTTATTCCTCAAGAGACTTAATCATTGGTCTCCGAGAGACGTCGTGGCTCATTTGATTGGCTGGAACCGCTACATCATAGAAGGGAGCAATCAAATAAGGAGAGGAGAACTTCCTTTTTATGACATTGATCCCGGAGAGGATTATAGCAAGGTGAATGCTGTGCTTGTCCTGGAATACTCATCCAGGGACAGACAAGAAATGCTTGATGAACTCCAGGTCTCAGCTCAAGAGTTGAAGCGATTCATACGATCACTTGATTCCAGTGAATGGAGTCGGGATTATGGTGTGAGGCACAAAGGAGCTATCATAACTATTCAAAATACTGTCGATGAACTTATTGAGGATTACGACATACATAAAGAGCGGATCAAGGAATGGGTAAGAAGAGAAAGCAGTCGAAGACAGGACTAATGAGTCCTCACAGTTCAATTAGTCGTTAATCTCTCGTCTTATAAGCAGTTCTTTCAGACATTAGATGACCTGGGCCCAATTTGGGCATAGTTTTGGGCACACCTGTCATTTTACCGGGGAAGGGAATTACGCAAGTTGTTGAAAAGAAAGTGGTGGGCGATGCAGGATTTGAACCTGCGACTTCTACCGTGTGAAGGTAGCGCTCTACCCCTGAGCTAATCGCCCAACCCATCTATTTTTATTCAATTTGTCCTTTGTTGTCAATTTTTCGCTTTTTTTAATCTGAAACAATTAAAAACCGAATAACTTGGATTGACAAGATTTCTTTTTCATTTTATAAATATGGTAGTGGCAATTAGAAGGTGTCCTTACTGTAAAGCCATCATAGATGGAGTTGCCGAATACTGCTCAAACTGCGGCACCCAACTTCTTTTTCCCGAAGATGAATTTAAGGAAGAAGAAATCCCTGGAGATAAAATCGTAGAGGAAGAAGAGAAAGAAGAAGAGACTTTAGAAGCGGAAGAAGCGGGATCAGAAAAAGAAGAACCTTCTGCTGAAAGTGAAGAGGAAGAGGAAGGAAAAGAAGAAGAGAATTTAGAGGCGAAAGGGGAGAAATTAGAAAAAGACGAGGAAGGAAAAGAAGTAGAGGTAGAAGAGAAAGAAGAAGGAGATGAGGAGAGAGAGAAAGAAGAAAAAGAACGGATGGAGGTCACTCCTCCTGAAGAAGAGGAAGAAGATATAGAGGTCACTGCTCCTCAAGTTGAAGACATTGATATCAAAGCCGCTGAGGCGCTCAGAATGAAGGAAGCGAGAGAAATAGTAAAAAAAGAGACTCAGAAACTCTGGGAATCTGTCGGGACGGGAGACGTGGAAAGATCGCCAGACGTCGAGATAGAATTCCCTCTGCCTCCTGAAGAAGAAAAGGCCCCAGAAAGCGAAGAAGAACTTAAAGTTGAAGAAGAAAAGGAAGAGATAGATTTAAGGAGCATAAGGCTGAGGAGACCTCCCGATACTGAAGAGAAGGAAAAAGAAGAGATTGATAGATTCGTGGAATCCGTCAAAGCGGAAAGAGGAAAGGAGGCTCAACCCTCAGAAGAAGAAATCCCTCCGTCTGAAGAAAGAGAAAGGGAAGAGAGAGAAGAGATGGATTTAAGGAGCATAAGGATAAGGAGAACTCCCGATACTGAAAAGAGGGAGAAAGTGGAGATTGAGAAATTTGTTGAATCCATCAAGAAAGAAAGGGAAAGAGTGCGGGAATCTTTTACTCCGGAAGAAGAAATCCTTCCTCCTAAAGAAATGGGCGAGGTAACTTCAGAAATTAAGGAGAAAATTCCTCCGTGGGCAGAGAAGATAAAAAAAGAGCCGCCTCAAGAACTTGGAGATAAGGAAGAAGAGAGAAAGGTAGAAAAGCCTGTAGAGTCGGAAGAGGATTTTCAAGAGAAGGAGAAAAAAACTCCAGTAGATGAGCCTCTCCCTGAAGAAGATAAGCTTCTTTCCCTAACAGATGAGCCTCTTCCCCCAAAAGATGAGCTTCTTCCTAAATCAGATGAGCTTCTTCTCTCAGGAAAAGAGATCGGCTTCCCTGAAGAAGTGGACCAGAAAGTTCCCTTTGCCAGGGAAATTAGAGAAAAAAGAAAAAGAGCTGTGAAACGCCGTCGTTCCAGATATTATACGTGGTTAAAAGCCAGAGCTTTCGACTTTTTTTTCATTGCAGCTTTCAGCCTTATCTGCCTCGGGCTTGCTTCTCGTTTGATGGAGGTCTCTTTATTTAGACTGATTTCAGCCTCAGGACCTCCAATTCTTGTTTTTTATTTTGTTCTTCTGTTGTTTTATTTTGGCTTTTTTATCCTTTTTCTGGGAGAGACTCCGGGCGATCGCCTCTTTCCTCGTGATTAACTAACCTCCACTTCATCGCCTAACTTGAAACTTTTTCCAAGAAACTTTTCTTTTGCCATCTCGTCTGAAGCGATATCTTTAGGATTGCCTTTGATCAAGATTTCACCCTCATCAATGATGTAAGCGCGGTCAGCTATTTTGAAAGTATCCTGGACATTGTGGTCGGAGAGGATGATTCCTATTCCTTTGTTTTTCAGCTTCAGTATTATTTTTTGAAGCTCGGGTATGGGCAAAGGATCAATTCCCGTGAAAGGCTCATCCAGAAGAAGGAATTTCGGCTTTATAAGGAGGGAGCGGCAGATTTCCAATCTTCTTCTTTCGCCCCCAGATAGGCTGTGGGCAGGCTGTTTTTCAAGATCATGGAGCCCAAGATCCTTCAGAAGATCTCTGATAATTATTTTTCGTTCTTCTTTTCTAATTGGTTGGAGCGCAAGAATTAGCTTGAGGTTATTCGCCACAGATGCCTTTAGGAAGACAGAATGTTCTTGAGGAAGATAAGTGATGCCCTCCGCAGCTCTACGGTGGCTTGAATATTGTGAAATATTTTTCTCATCCAGAAAGATGTCGCCACTGTCAGGCTTAATGAGGCCCACGATCATCTGAAAAGTCGTTGTCTTCCCGGCTCCATTTCTTCCCAGAAGACTTATTATCTCACCATAGCTTATTTCAATATTCACTCCTTTGACCACAGGACTGAAGCTGAAGCTCTTTGTCAGGTTTTCTGATTTGAGCACAGACATTGTTTTACTGGTTTTCAAGACGGAGGAGTAATTTTTTGAGCTCGAGTCCGCCAGTGAAGCCTCCTATGCTTCCGTCAGAGGAGAGAACTCTGTGGCAGGGAATAACAATAAGCAGGGGATTCCGGGATAGAGCTTGACCAATGCTCCTGTAGCCCCGGTGATTCATTTTTTCGGCAAGAGATTTATAAGTGCCTGTTTTCCCATAGGGAATTTTTCTTGTTTCCAGCCAGACTTTCCTCTGATAAGGAGTTCCAGAAATGAAGTCAAGAGGAAGGGAGGTGAAGTCTTCTTTCTTCCCCTCGAAATATTGGCTAAAGAGTTTTTCTTCCCGGTGAAATTCCTTTCTCTGAAGCTCAAGAAGGATTGACTTTCTTTTGAAGAATTCAGTAATCTCTTCGAAACGGTTTCGGTTCTTCAGGGACGAAGCGAGGCTTAATCCCTTTTCACTCTTGGCAAGGAAGATTTTACCCAGGGGAAAATCAAGGATGGTGTAGAACATGCGGTTTTCTAAATACCTAAGGAGAGTCTTTCTGCAAGAGGAGAAGGCAAGCCCTCCTTCAGGATTTTTCTCTGAGCTTCTTCAATATCATACTCCATACGGTAGAACTTGACTTTTCTTGCTTTGGAGTCATAGATGGCGCATGCTGCCAGAGGGCTTCTATCCCGGGGTTGTCCAAGCGCACCCGGATTAATAAGGTATTTAACGCCTTTTTCAATTTTAATCTCGTTGGAGTTGCCTGTCATAAAAGTTCCATCTACAAGATGATCTTTTTCAGTGTAAACAAAGGGGAAGTGGGTATGACCAAAGAAACAGATGGGAGTGTTTATATGTTCGAAAGCTTCTGCGGCGTCGAATTCTCCAAAAATATAATGATCTTCGTCAAAAGGAGCTCCATGACAGATCATTATCTCCTTGTGGATAATCTGTGGCCCAGTTTTTAGACGGCGGAGAAAATCCAAATTATTCTTCTTGATGTGATCTGCTGTCCAGTGAATGGCAGAGGCGGCAATGGGATTAAAGGTCTGGACAGAGTCGAGGCCGCAGACAGCCTTATCGTGGTTTCCCCGGATTATAGAGAGGGGTTTAAGAGAGCGAATTTTTTGGATGATTTCGTTAGGAGAGGCGCCGTAGCCAACCAGATCGCCGAGAAAAATGTAATGGTCAATTTTCCTTCTCTGGATAAGTTTATGAAGCGCAAGATAAGATTCTAAATTTCCGTGGATGTCAGTAAAGATCAAATAGCGCATTCTTCGATTCCTTTGGTTTTTTCTTGTAATGAATTATACATTTTATGGGCATTGTAAGAGCTTCTCACCAGAGGGCCTGATTCAACATCCCTGAATCCGAAATCTAAAGCGATTCTTTTCAAATGTTCGAACTCAAGCGGGGAGTAATATTTCCGGACAGGTGCGTGTGTTTTTGAAGGCTGGAGGTACTGGCCTATGGTTAAGAGATCGCAGAAGACTTCCCTCAGGTCAGAAAACGATCGGATGATTTCTTCTTTTTTCTCTCCCAAGCCAACCATGAGTCCTGATTTGGTCACAGCAGCCATTTCTTTCGCCTTTTTCAGAACAGCTAAGGACCGATTGTAGTTCTCGCTGGGGCGGTTTATTTGAGGGTAGATGCGCTCTGTTGTCTCCAGATTATGATTTATGATATCTGGCTGGGCTCGAGAGACTTGTTCCAGAGCCTTCTCATCGCCCTTGAAATCTGGTATCAAGGCCTCTACTTTGACCCCGGGTGTTCTCTCTTTTACCGCCCTTATTGTTGCGGCAAAGAGAGAAGCTCCGCCGTCAGATAGATCATCCCTTGTTACCGAAGTTATGACTACATAGCGGAGACCAAGCAAAGAGACAGCCTCTGCTACATGCTCAGGCTCGTCCGGGAAAGGGGGTGAGGGGAATCCTTTTTCCACGGCACAGAACGTACATCCCCGCGTGCAGGTTTCTCCAAGAATCAGGAAAGCGGCTGTCTTTCGGGACCAGCACTCAGCGACATTAGGACACTTTGCACTCTGACAGATTGTATTGAGCTTCCCTTTTTTAAGGATGTTGGAAACGAGGAAAAAATTTTTGTGAGAGGGGAATTTAACCTTAAGCCAATGCGGCTTTCTTGTTGGTTGTATTTCCGGGAGGGCCGACACCATTCCTGCTCTAGAGAAAAATAATTGCTTAACCTAAATTAAAAATAGTTTCCTCTTAAAGTCGAAACGAAATATTAATACTCTAATTCTTTATCTCTCTTCATGCGTCTCCGCATCCTTTTGCGTGCCAGGGCATCCTTCATTCTTCTTTTCTCGCCGGGCTTATAGTAGACAGAATGTTTTTTAATCTCTTTGATTATTGCTTGCTGTTGAACTTTTCTTTTGAATCTTCTAAGAGCACTTTCTATTGATTCGCCTTCTTCAACAACTATGAACGCCAAGAATATTCACCTCCTTAGTTGTGTTGGTATCAGCTTTTTATATCTGAATCTTCCTGCCATGTCAAGGCAAATTCAGAAAAACGTAGGGGCTTGGTTTATCTTGTAGGGGGTTGATTTATCTTGTAGGGGCTTGATTTATCAAGCCCACCTTATGGAGATAAAAGGAAATTGTAGGAATTTTGATTCATCAAGCTCACTTGGGGATGCTCTGGTCCAGATTTTTGTTAAATTATTCCGATTTTTTTGTTAAAATGACTCCTTTTTTCAACATATAGAATCTTTTCAAGTAACTTTTTATTTATGTTACCCGTATAAATAGTTAAGATATTCATGCAAAGGAGGATATAAATGAGAAAAATACTTAACTTCCAGAGAATAGGCACCTTCCTGGGGAAAATTTGCGGAGGTAGGAATTGATGGCCTGCTGAGCCACGCCTTTCTCAAGCACTATGTATGGAAGATTGATTTCAATGAACATATATATATTTTCTCAACCAGGGCTCAGGAGTAAAGGGAGGTATATGTAAGAGGCTCTGTATCCCTTTGTCCTGAAAATTACATATGTCAAATAAAACGCAAAAAACAAGATTAAAAGATTTCGCTAATTTACGAATTAAATGGAGGATTAAATGAGCATTACTGAACCCAGCAAAACATCAATTCGAGTGCATGAATTCTTCTGGCTCAAGCTTATGAAAAGCTACTATCGTAGATTTGTTGGATCTTTCGGTTTGAAGGGTGATGAAATGGTCCTCGACTTTGGCTGCGGTCCAGGTTCCACTTCAAAGTTCATCGCTCAAATTCTTGAGAAGGGAGGCGGTGAGTT
>JAUWJP010000219.1 GCA_030607635.1 Candidatus Aminicenantota bacterium | reverse complement strand
CCGGGAAACCTGTCGCCGATCAGACTGACCATGAAAACGACAGGGAACTCCAATCCTTTAGCTTTATGGACTGTTAGAACGCTAACAGCGTCTGCCTCCAGTTCCGCCTCGGCAGTGGCAGGATTATCCCCTACCTGCTGAAGGATATCCAGATACCGGGCAAAAGAAGAAATGGAATCATCATCTGTTAACTCGGAGAAATTTTTTACTTTATCAAAGAAAATGCGGATATTTTTTATTTTCAACTCCGCCTGAAGGCTCCTTTCCTCAACGAGAGATTTTAGATAACCAGTCCTCTCTAGAAAAGAATAGATTACCCTTCCCGCATTCTGAGAGCTTGCCAGTTGGATAAAATAAAGCAAATCTTCGAAAATTTTCTTGATTTTTACCACAGTAGAATCAGAAATCTCTACCGGACTCTTTCTTCCAGAAATTCTCTTGAAAACTTCATGGAGAGGAAGATTCTTTTTGTGAGCATAATTAGAAATTTTGGTCAAATCGTAAAGATCTATTTTGTATACATCGGAAAGGGCAAGATAAAAAAGGCTCTGGCTGTCTTCAAAATCAGTCAGGGATTTTATGAAGGAAATGAGGATTTTCACCTCGTCCTGAGAATACAATCCCCTGCTTCCAGAAAATCTGAAGGGAATTTCCTTCATGTTTAAAGCCCTGAGGAATGGATCTGCATCTGCATTCCGTCTAACCAGAATGGCAATATCACCGTACTTATATCCCTGTTTAATCTTTTCCAAAATCATATCAGCGACTTTATCTACCTCATGGGAAACAGTATCAAACTGAAGCATGTGGATACTCTTTCCTTTGCTTTTCCGTGATGCCTCCAGGGCTTTATTAATTTTTTCTTTAAATTCCAACCGATCGGGATTATTCTGCTTGATCAGTTGTTGGGAAGAATCAAGGATGGATTGGGTTGAGCGGTAATTCTTATTTAAAACGACCTTCTTATAATCAGGGTAAATCTTCCGAAAATTATAGATATTGCTTAAAGATGCACCTCTAAAGCGAAAAATGCTTTGGTCATCGTCTCCGCAGACAGTCAGGTTCTTGCTTTTTGCTGCCAGGAGCTTTAGCAGCAAGAACTGAATGTAGTTTGTATCCTGGAATTCATCAACAAGAATGTACTTGTATTTATCCTGGAACTCTTCGAGTAAGGAAGGGCGCTTTCGAAAAAGCTCTGCCACCAAAAGAACCTGGTCTTCAAAATCAATCTTTCCTTCCTCCATCAGCAATTCCTGGTACTTATGATAAACTTTGGCCATTTCCAGATGTTTTAAGGCGCTCTCCTTTTCCCCGTCATCCGAAGCTTTTGCACTGAGCTTTTGAGAATATTCCAGATACTCGTCTGGTTTTATATCTTCCTGTTTTAATCTTTTAATAGTATTCAAGAGTTCTTGAATGTGCTTTGTGGGGAAACTCAGGGGACGATAGTAGTCTAAAGGAAACTCGAAGAGGTGCTCTCTAAAAAAAATAGCCTGCTCAACTTCATCGAGAAGCTTGAAATCCGGAGAATAACCCAGTTCCATCACATAGTTCCTCAGCACTCTTTCCCCAAAGGAATTAAAAGTGCTGATCTCTACGAAAGAGTAGCTATAAGGAATCAAGAGATCAACTCTCTCTTCCATTTCATTGGCTGCTTTTTCGGTAAAGGTTACAGCCAGGATTTCTTCGGGTTTGGCTAACTTGGAGGCAATGAGATAAGCGATGCGCTGGGTTATAACTTTTGTTTTTCCTGTTCCAGCCCCAGCAATAATAAGAAGAGGACCCGAACCATAGGTCACTGCCTCCTTTTGGACAGGGTTCAGGTCTTCGAGTAAATGATGCAGACTTTCCTTCTGAGTTGATCGGGGCATGCTCTGAATGATGCGAAAATTGATTTACTTTTCTTTTTTAATGATAACGACTTCATCTGGCTTTACCAGCCAGAGCTTTTCTCGAGCTTTCTTCTCCACTGCTTTTGGATTCTGCTTCAACTCTTCTATCTCCTTCTCCAATCTTCTTTTTTCTATCTCAAAACGATCTATCTCTTGAAGCAGAGTTTCGCGCTCTTTCTGAGCTCGATATATTTCAATCAATCCTTTCTTTCCAAAAAAAGAGGCGAGGAGCAATACCAAAAAGAAAAAGCCCAATCCTGCGATTAACAGCTTTCTCCGAAAGGATATATTGTCTTTCTCTTTTTTCCTCATCAAGAAATCAACTCCAAGCCAAATCCCATGAGTTTCTCTACCTCTTTCTTTGATCCAGATTCAGCATAGCATCGAATAAGAGGCTCTGTCCCAGAGAGCCTGAGGAGAAACCAGTCATCATCAGCAAAATCTAATTTTAGCCCGTCGATGGTTTCGATGTTGAGAACTTTTCTGTCATCAAGGTGGCTTGGAGGATTTTTTATTAGTTTTTTAAGCTTCCTCTCTCTTGCCGCGTTTAAAGGAATACTCTTCTGCTTTCCCACTCTTTTCCCGTATTTCCGGAACAAATCATTTATCTGTTCCGAGAGGGATTTCCCCAAGGCAGCTATCATTTCTGCAACCAGGAGTCCGGCGAAAATCCCATCTTTTTCTGGAAGATGATCCTTTATGGCAATACAGGCACTCTCTTCTCCCCCAAAAATAATTTTTTTCTGCAGGAAGAGTTCGGACAGGAACTTGAATCCAACAGGAGTTTTATAAAGAGGAAGATTATATTTCCTGGCGATCCGGTCTACAAGATGAATTGTGGCAACGGATCGAGCCACTCCTCCCCTCCAATTCTTCGTAGTGACAAGGTAATCCAGCAATAAAGAGAGAATCAAGTTTTGAATGACAAAATGTCCTCTCTCATCAACAACTCCGAAACGATCACCATCAGCATCGGTAGCAATTCCTAAATGACATTTTTTGGCCTTGACAAGTTTTTTCAGTTCTCCAAGATTTTCCTCTGAACAGGAGGGCGAAATCCCGCCAAAATAGGGATCGATATAGGCATGGATTTCCTCGACAGGAATTTCGTTCTCTTCCAGAATTTCATCCAGATATTCCCGGCTCGTCCCGTAAAGCATATCCACTGCAATCTTGATTTTAGACTTCCGGATGAGATCAAAATCAACCTTCTTCTGGATGAAAGCCAGATAATCTGATTGAAGGTCAATTTTTTCTATAAACTCATTTTTAGGGTAAAAGGGACAGAAAGAATATTCTTTCTGCAAAAGCCTGATTTCTTCTTCTATTTTATCTGTTACTTCTGGAAGGGCAGGAGCACCGGTCTCTGTGTTGAATTTCAGGCCGTTATATTCAGGAGGATTGAAGGAAGCTGTGAAATTGATGCCTCCTTGAGCTTTTCTATTTATGACCTGATAAGCTTGTGCCTGCGAGGGTGCATCCCTATCTGTCAGAAAAACATGAATCTTGTTGTGGGAGAGAATTTTTGCCGCCTCGAAGGCGAATCTTTCTGATAGAAAACGGGTATCATAATTAACAACGACTGCTATTCGTTTTCCGGGAAATTTCTTCTTCAGGTAATTTGCAACCGCCTGTACAACCAGTCTGACATTTTGAAAAGTGAACTCCTCCCCCATTATGGCTCGCCATCCTGAAGTCCCGAATTTGATCATCTTTGCTTTTTTCAAAATTAACACAAGAACCAACTAAATGCAATGGTGCAATGGGGTCAGGTCTTGTTTTTTGCATGCCTCAAATGT
>JAUWJP010000270.1 GCA_030607635.1 Candidatus Aminicenantota bacterium | reverse complement strand
TTCTTGGCAATGGAAACCACTAATCTTAAGTTAGCTGTGATAAGCTCTTTTTTCGCTTGATCGCTGATTTTCTTTCCTTTAGAGATGGTACGAAGTGTTTTCCTTAAACCCTGGGAATCAAGTCCGATCTCTCTTTGAAATAGCCTCAGAAGCTTGTTGATTTCTCGAATTTTCTTTTTCAGTTTCTCTTTTTCTTTTGTAACTGAGTTTTTAGAAATTGATTTATTCAGCTCTCCTTTTGTTTCTTCTACTTCGTCTATAACTTTAAGTCTATCCTTAAGATCCTCTATGATCATTTCTCTGTATCTATTACGGATATTAAGTCCTCTGATGAGACGGCTCAGGTTGACCACGAGACGCTTTCGGATGATATCATTTTTATTCCTTGAAGGGATGCTCTCCAGTTGGGAATTTATCTCTCTGATTTTCTTGATTTTATCCGTAACCTCTAATAATTTTTCTTCCAGGTTTCCCTTTGCATTATTATTCTTGCTAAATTTAAAAATTTTCTCAATAATTTCCGGCTTCTCCCATATCTCCTCTTCTAGGGAAAGAACCTTTGTGAGAACAAATCGTGTTTTGGAAATAGCCTTGCTCGTAGTCTTTTCGCCTCTTTCAATTTCCTTTGCTATAGCCAGCTCTTCTTCCCGTTTTAAGAGCGGGATATTGCCCATATCCTTAAAATAGAGCTTCACAGGATCGGTGGTTTTTTCCAGATTCTTGTAAGAAACAAAGTCGCTCTTTTCTTTTTTAGGAAGAATTTTTCTGTTTTTACTGAGTATTTTTATCCCATGATGATCCATAGAGCTTAGTAAATCATCAAAACTCTCTCCAGTATTTAAAGCATCTCGGAAGGATTTCTCTACTCCTTCAAAAAAAAGATATCCTTGTTTCTTTCCTTTTAAAACGAACTGATGAGTTTTGTCTTTTCCCATATTTATTTTATATCTCTTATCTTTTTATTCATCACCTGACATTAGCAAATAATCACGAAGATAAATTAGGCATCTTTCAGCCAAAATTTTCTCCTCTTTTGACCGGAATAATAGATGTATTTTCGATTTTTTAGGTACAAATGGACAAACCAAGCAATCTCTCAATATGCTTTAATGCAAAATGTGATTACGGTCTTGAAAATCCGAGTGCCGTTTATCAGAAGCGTCTTTTACCTCCAAATCCACCTCCGCGGTCTTCACGAGGGCGAGCCTCGTTGACCTTAAGAGTGCGCCCCTTCAAGTCTTTCCCATCAAGCTCGGAAATGGCGGACTTAGCTTCTTGATGGTTGGCCATCTCCACAAATCCGAATCCCCTCGAATCGCCGGTGTACTTATCTGTGATGATTTTAACAGATGTGACCTGCCCGAACGCTTCGAAAGCCTGTCGTAAATCGTCTTCAGTGGCCTCTCGTAATAAATTGCCTACGTAAATATTCATTCTGGTTTCCTTTTTATGTATGATTTTGTCCTGTTTTTACTAATGGATAGCTCTTTTCAATTTCAACAGAGATGATAATATCACAGGGAAGATTCTGCGTCAATGAAAAAGCGCGGGTCTTTCCTTTATTCGGTTTGAGATAAATCGATATGTTTCTTGCCCTCATCAATCGCCTTGATGAACTTGATCAGCCCATTTAGGTATGTGTCCTGGTCATCGTACATGCACATGTGGCTTCCGTTAGGACAGTAGAGATAACTTCCATTCTGCACCTGTTTTGACATCCACTGCATATGTTCCGGGTTCATGGTATCATGCTGTGCCCCGATCACCAGGGTTGGAACGGCAATGCGTTTCAGGTCCGCTTTCCTGTCCCAGTTTTCGAGCCTGCCTGAGATACCGAACTCGCTGGGACCCTGCATGGTGACGTAGATCTCCTGGTTCAACCTGGCGAAGGCGCGATTGACAGGATCGGGCCAGTCCTGAAGCCGGCAGATGTGCTTCATGTAAAAATTCGGAATCAACAGCTCCATGTAGCGAGGATTTTGAAATTCGCCTTTCGCTTCGAAACTCTTGATTTCCTCGAGCACGGCCGGGTCCATCTGCTTGGCTAGCACGTTTTCGGCATAGGCATCGTACTCGGGACAACTGGCCATCATGTTGGAAATGATGAGGCCTTTCAGAAATTCCTGGTGTTTCAGGGCGTATTCCATGGCGAGGATTCCTCCCCATGAATGTCCCAGGAGATAGAAATTTTCTTTGTTCAGCCCGAGGGCCTGCCGCACTTGCTCCACTTCTTCGACGAACCGGCTGATCGTCCACAGGTCACTGTCTCCTGGCTGATCGGAATATGCCGAACCCAGTTGATCATAATAGATGAATTCGATCCCCTCGGAGGGAAGGAAGCTTTCGAAACACTCGAAGTATTCGTGTGTCGCTCCTGGTCCGCCGTGGAGCAACAGGAGTCTCATCTGCTTGTTGTTCCCGAACTGCTTAATCCATACTTTGAATTTTCCCTTCGGGGTTTCGATGGGGATCAGTTTGATACCGCCAGTTTTGATGGCTCCCTCATCCCCTTTGAAATAGTCCATCGATGAGGCATCTTCACGCGGGGCGCACGAACACGAAAGCACCGCGAGGAAGAGGAAAGGAGCAGCTTTGGCAAAGATTGTCATCGTTTGACCCTCCTTTTTTATAGGAATTTGGCCTTGGGGATGGCATCGTATCTTGACCGAATTTCTGCGATTTCCACCCACTGATATCCTGAAATGAGCTTATCACACTCAAAACATCCAGCGCAATGACTACACTCTAAAAAAACAAAAGAAAGTATATGGTAGAGATGTCGATGAGATGGTACGCCCGGCAGGATTCGAACCTACGGCCTTCTAATTCGTAGTCAGACGCTCTATTTGACTTAACTATATTATAATCAATTTCTTACGTCTTTTTTATTTTGCCCTTTTGACCATATTTTGACTACTTTTTTTCTAGAAAATCTCACCTATTATCAGAATGATTATTCGCCTAGCTGCTTTTTAAATGACATTTGCACTAAAATATGATAATTACAACCGAGGCACAGT
>JAUWJP010000207.1 GCA_030607635.1 Candidatus Aminicenantota bacterium | reverse complement strand
TCTTTGCTTAATTTTAGAGGTCTCAAAGAGGAGGCAAACTGGTCAATGATTCTAGAAATTTTCTGGATCTCTTCCTTCCCCTCGCCGACCTCTTGTTGAAGGTAAGGTGGAGCTTTTTTTTTAAGAAGCTCAAAAATAAGAGAAAGACTGTTCAAGGGGTTTTTAATCTCATGGGCAACACCTGAAGTTAAAGCAGAAATCTCCCGGTACCGTTCTTTTTCTTTTTTTTCTTCTTCTGCCTCTCTTTTTTTCTCCAGATAATGCCTCTGAAGCTGGTATAGACCTAAGAAAAAAATGATACCGATAACTGAAATAAGCCCAAAAATAAAAAAGAAATTTCGTCGCGAATAGACAATCATTTCTTCTAAGCTCTTCAGAGAATAACCCAGGTAAAGAAAATATGCTTTTCCTTCCTGGGCAGAAAAGGGAGAAAAATAGTTAAATATTTTCCCCGCAGGGGAATCTATTATCCAAGATTCTTCATCTTTTATGGATTGAAGAGAAAGAGGAAGGTACCCTTCAAACTGAGAACTCCAGCTTAAAATTTCCTTTTTTTCATTAAGCAGGGCCATGTAATAAATGTTTTCTTTTCTGGAATAGGACTCGAAGATCTCATCCGCTGAAAAATTCTCCCTTAAAAAGTAGGATATATTGACTTTTAAAATTTCAGCCGTAGCTTGAAGCTGTTCCTTGACTAAATCTTCTGTTTTATTTTTAATATACGCCCTATTCAAAGATGAGAGAACAAAAAAAATTACAATTATCCCTATAAAAGGAAGGGAAAAAAAGAGAAGAAAATTCTTGCTTCTCAAAATCTTTTGCCTTTTCTTCTCTTTTTGAGCTTCATACCGCCTCCCCTCCAAGCCGGGAAGCCATGCTTGTCCCTGAGAATAATAATTTCTCCCCTGAATCGCATTTGGCGTGCAATAATATTTTGACTTCCTTCTTTTGAATAGAGGGAACCGACCACTTCAAGTTCTTCCCCTTTGTGAAAATCGTGCGTGAAAAATCGGACCGGACTGATCTCCACAATAAACCTCTGATGAGTCCTTTTCTCCTCAAGCCTAATAATTAAGAAGGGGGAGGAATCTTTATAGCGAGGCTCCATGATTATCTCTTGAATTGTCCCTTTTATCTTCTTTTCTGTATCAACATTATAAAAATGAAGAGGC
Source organism: Candidatus Aminicenantota bacterium (assembly GCA_030607635.1). GTDB lineage: Bacteria > Acidobacteriota > Aminicenantia > Aminicenantales > Aminicenantaceae > SOIV01. The sequence continues at coordinate 2,707 of JAUWJP010000207.1, read as the reverse complement.
TTCTGGGGCTCTTGGTCAGAGGAGAAGCTCCAAAATCCCAAAAGGTAGACCATTATAAAAAGGCTTAATCCTTTCTTCATTTCTTTCCTCCAAAAAACATATTCCATTCTATGCCTGCTGAGAAGAAATTGCCTTGCCAATCAAAAAAAGGATCATTTGAATTGTTATCAACGTATACATAGGACAGAAAAATAGAGAACCTGGGAAAATTCTTTTCCAACCTTGTTTCAAATGTTTTTCTTCTATCTTCCCTTGTCACTCCTAAGGGTTCCTCTTCTAAATTCATACTCTCAATTCCAGGAAATTCTTTATTAGCCATAGTATAACCTATTTTGAGCTCAATGTTCCAAGGGATCAACAACGTAATCTGGGCGCCAAGCTGATAACCTGCCCAAGCAAATCTATCGTAAGAAGGATTTTCCACCATGTAAAACTCTTCGACAGAAGTAAAAGGATTCTCTCCTGAAAGATACCACTGTTTCATGCCTGAAATATTGAAGCCCACGTTACTGCCAATGCCCTGGGCAATTAAACCAGTGAAAGAAAGAATCTGAATATTTTGTCCCTCAACTTGAGTCCTGGGAACGAAGAGATAAGATCTTCTCCCTGAGTGATGGCCCCCGCTCTCCTCAACCAGAATCACTTCTTGGGAGGAATAGGGATGGAGAAAGCATTTTAAACCCCAGTTTATTTCTGATTTCATTGTCGTCCTTGTCTGGAAGTATTTATCGAAAGAGATAGACAAGCCGTGGCTAACAAAGTCGAAAAGCGAATATCTAAAACTCCTGTAATCCAAGCTATAGTTTGACTTCAAAATCGATGTTTGGCTGAGATAAGCCTTAAAAGCTGCCAGGAAATTAATAGAGAGAGAGTTGAAATCCGCATAATCAGATCGATAGAAAACTCCCTGACCTATTAAAGAAAAATAAAAAGCTGCCTTATCGCTAACCGGATGAAGATAATCCAAGCCGACATCCTGAAGATAATAGCCAAGGCTGGGATTCTCAAAAAGGTAGGAATAGCTCCCCTCTGTAAAGACAGAAATCTTTGAAAAATCTTTATCAGTATAAAAACCTAGATGAGATAATTTATCTCGTGCAGAATACCTGTTCTGAAAAATATTATCAGTCACATTCTGAAAGAAAGAAAACGTAAAGCTATCCGCCTTTAAGCTTACACTCAGAAACAATATCGAAAAAAGGTAAATACCAAGCCTTCTCATCCCTTGCTCCTTAAAAGAGGGAAAAGGAGCCTTTCTCCTTTTCCCTTTCTGGAAGAGGAGAGGAAACCTCTCCCCGTCAGTTCAGCGCCTACCAGACTTTGAAGCTTTTCCTTTGCTTCCACGGGCACCGAAAATGCCTCTGCCAGAATTTGCCATAATATTCCTGAAAGAGGCTTTGTTCAAGCCTTTTCCGCTGTAGTACCTGTTTCTGTGTTCAAGCTGGTTGGAAGAAGAAGCATTTTTATGCCTGTTCATGTATCCGGTTCCATCCTGCGGCCTTGTCCAATCAGGGTCCTGGCAATTTGGGATTCCGTCATTGTCATGGTCTCGAGCAAGATCGGAGATTCCATCGCCATCCTCATCGACAAACAAGATTCGGTTCCTTAGGCGATCTTGAGCTTTCGCCTGAGCTTCACTACGAACTTCATTACGAACAGTTGCTTGGGATTTCTCCTGAGCAAAAGCAAAACCTAAACCCAGGATCAATAATGATCCTACGAAAACAAATGTTCTTTTCATTATCATTTTAACCTCCTTAAAATGTTTTAGACAATCATAAAAGCAATAAACGTGCCAACATCTAATTTATTGAATGCAAATAAGTTATAAAAAACGCGGTCAAATGAACTCCGACATAATTGTAGGATTAACAACAAAATTGTGGGAAAAAAGAATGAATTTTCTTCCTTCCTCAATTTTAAACACCTTTTCTTACTCCCCTCTTTCCGCTCTATTCAGAATGTGATAAAAAAAATTATAAAAGGACAAGATCGGATTTAATCTTTTCATTGTTTTTGCGGAAGATAAATAAAATTTTTACGTCTAAATAATGAAAATTAAAAAAATAAAATTAAAGGAGAAAAGGATGCCCAAGAAATATGCCATTCTCACATTTTGTATTCTGGTCCTGCTGGCTGTCTCCCTGAGCGCCCAAGAGGTAAATGTAACAGGAGACTGGAAAATGACAATCACTACTCCTCGAGGGGAGAGGACCCAGGACATTAACTTTAAGCAAGAAGGCGAAAAACTAACTGTGACTATGCAAGGCCGAAGGGGCGAAGTCACGGCGGAAGGCACTGTAAAAGGAAACGAAATCGAATGGACCATAACTCGCTCAACTCCCAGAGGAGAATTCACGATGACTTACACAGGAAAAATCGATCCGTGAATAATCCAAGTTAGTTATTTCTCTATACAAGCTTACCCCTTCTCTGTACTGGTGTATATAATTCTTTATAGATTCCTTCATATAGCTTAAAATAAGAAACTAAAGAAGAATACTTTTGTTTATAAGATTAAAAGGAAGATTTTTTTCTTTCCTCCGTCTAAATTATGTACGGAGGTAAAGAAAAATTGAAAGTGGATGGAAGAGAAAGAGCTAGTCCGGCAGAGCAAAGAAGGCAATGAAGAGGCTTTTGCCTCTCTGGTAAAAAAATACAAAACAAAAGTTTTTAATCTGGCATGGAGCTTAACACGTGATCGCGA
>JAUWJP010000097.1 GCA_030607635.1 Candidatus Aminicenantota bacterium | reverse complement strand
GTTCCACAAAACGTTGCTGGTCAATGTTTATTCCATACCCGGGAATTCCCAACCAATCTACAGGAAACCGAATGGTTAGCGAGTTTTTTACTGGCGCACAAAAGGTTAATAAGATTAAAGCACCCATCAAAAAAAACTTTATTTTCATCCCCTATTCTCTTTTCATTACTTAAAGACGTTCAAAAAACATCAAATTTCATTCATTATAAGCCAATTATTATTTCTTTAAAAGTGTAGGCTTGATGAATCAAGCCCCTACAAGGGTCAAAAAGGAAATTTACAATAATTTACTCAAGTTTTGCAAGTCTGACCCCAATTTATACATGCAGGTTTTACAGCTCTGGCCCCAAATTACCAAAATTCAAGCTTTCCAAGTTATGCAAGTTTTGCAAGTCTAACCCCAAATGATATTTTTAGTTTGATTTTTTTTTAAAATGTAATTATATTAGTAGAAAAATTCCAGGGGAAGTTTGAAACTTGGAGGAACGAAAATGAGACGGAAAGTATTGCTTACAATAGCTCTATTCATTCTAGCCAGTCAAGGCTATGTGGTCAACGGACAGTTTACCCCTGCTGAAATTGCTCAAAGGCAAGCAATAGAGGAATTTCTCAAAACCGCAGAGATCGTAAGCTCCGCAGATATACCAGAAGGCGTTACAAAACCGACCAGGCTCTTCTTAAAAAAAGGAGATGTTGAAAGGAGCGGAGCTTGGAAAAATCCCAAAGGGATGCAAAAGGGCCACCTTGAGGGATGGCAGTACGAAATAGCAGCTTACGAGATAGATAAACTTTTAGAGCTAAACTAGATTCCACCCACAGTCGAGAGAAAATTCAAAGGGAAATCAGGTTCTCTTCAGTTCTGGGTGGAAAGTGAATTCAGTGGACTCACTGTTTTTGAAAAAAAAATCGGGATTCCTCGTTCAAAATTCCACAACAAACAGAATATGAAATATTTAACGAGGGCTTTTGACAGCTTGATCGGGAACGATGATCGAACGCAGCAAAATATCCTCTACACCAAAGATTGGCGTATGATTCTTATTGATCATTCTCGTTCTTTCAGGTCAAGCAAGAAATATACAAAGAAACTCATGTATGGGGCAAAGGGATTGAAAAAAGCCGGAGGTCGGCCCATGCTCTTCAAACGACTTCCCCGGGCTTTTGTAGAAAAAGTCAAAGCTCTGAACTATGATGATATAAAAAATGCTGTGGGTCCCTATCTAAAGGACAAGGAGATCAAAGCCATTCTTCTCCGTAAGGAGCTTCTCCTAAAAGAAATAGAGAAGATGGTAAAAGAACAAGGCGAAGATAAGGTTTTATATTAATACATAAATTTAATAAGTTCAGGCAATAATTTAGATAAATCAAGCGGAAAATCTAAATTAAAAAGGAGGAGAGAAAAATGAAAAAAAGCCTAATAATCTTTTTCGGTTTGGTGATTGTCTTAGGGTTTAGTTTCCAATCCATAGCTCAATTCACTAAAGAAGAGTTGGCAGAAAGAGAGAAATGGGAAGAATTCCTCAAGACAGCAGAAATTGTCGCTCAAGCCCAGCCATTCGAAAAGCGAGAAGCTGTGACCGATCCCTGGGTTCTCACCCTAGAAAAAGACGGAGTCACAAATGACGCCTTATGGAAAGATGTAGAAGGTAGACAGAAGGGTTTTTTCGAAAACTGGAGATGGGAAATTGCTGCTTACCGTTTAGACAAGCATCTAGGCTTGAATATGGTTCCGCCCACCGTGGAAAAAAGATTTAAGGGAAATCGTGGCTCCTGTCAATTATGGATTACATCAATGATGAGCCTCAAAAAGAAATTCGAGGATAAAATTAAAACTCCATCTTACAGGGTTTTCAATTGGAATAGAGCATTCTACAAGCAGCGGGCTTTTGATAACTTGATTGCCAACGGAGACAGGCATCAAAATCAATATCTCATCACCGAGGATTGGCGAATGATCCTGATTGACCACTCCCGTAGTTTCCGAACCTCCAAAAAATTCACAAAGAAACTCATCTACGACGAAAAATATAAAGAAGGCCCGACATTTATAATGAAGCAACTTCCCCGCGCTCTTTACGAGAAGATAAAGTCTTTGAATGCAGAAGTGATTAAAGGTGTGGTCGGAGAATACTTGAAAGATAAAGAAATAGAGGCAATGCTTGTTCGGAAAGACCTGATAGTTAAGTGGGTTGAGGATCGCATCAAGAAAATGGGGGAGGATAAAGTCTTATACGATTAGAATGAGGCTTGCACTTCTTTAATTGTTTTATAAATTGTAAGAACGTTCTGATCTTTCTCCCGCTTGTAATCAAATCCATCCATAAGCTTGCGGGAAAGGAAAACTCCCAGTCCACCTTTTTTCTCGCTCCTGATGATTTCCTGGATATCAGGTTCCTTTAATCCTCTAGGATCAAAGGGAACGCCCCAATCCCTTATTTCCAGAAACATCTTTCCCTCGCTTTGCCAGATCTTAAGGAAGATCTCACCTTTATCATTGGGGTAGGCATACCTGATAATGTTAACGCATATCTCCAGGAGCGCGAGCTCTATTTTGAAATAATCCTTATCTGAAACACTCAATCCTTCAAAACTTTTCTTTAAAAAAGCTCTCATCCTGTCTAACTCAGCGAAATCACTGTCAATTTTTAATGTATTCATCCTGGTTTTCTTTCTGCTTTATCCTCAGCTAGGCTCTTTCCTTTCGACTTTAAGGGATAGCAATTTTTGATTCTTGCCCGCTTGGCTAAGGAATAATTTATACAAAAGGAAAAACGATGTCAAATGCTTAATTAAATCTCTTCCAAAAGTTTGATTTCAGAGGCAAAAAGGGCTGCCCATCTATAGGATGGGTCTATTTCTACGGCTTTTCTCAAGTATTCTCTAGCTCGAATTTTTTCTCCAAGAGCATCACAGGCCATTGAAGCCCAAAGATAATATTGGGGCTTTATTCTCCTGCTGTGCTCTATCAGACTTTCACTCTTTAATTTCATCTCATTCAAAAGCCTCTCTGCTTCATTATGCTCTCCAAGTTTTCTCAATGAAAGAGCTTTATAATATGAATGCACTGTGGGAACTCCTGTTGTTTCTACTTTGACTTTACTGATATATTTTTCTGCTCTCTGCTTATTCCCCAGCTTTTCATAGCATAATCCTATAAAGTAATATTCTCTTGTGAATAAAGGATGTAGAGGTCTTCCTGTTCCCAGATTTTCTGGATACTGCATAGCCTCGAAAAAGTCATTTATTGCTTTTTTGTATTTTCCGTTCGTCATATAAGAATAAGCTCTTCCCAGGTGAGCGAGCACGAATACCTCCCTTGCACCTGTCCAGCCCTCCCATGGAAGAAAAGTATTGCTCTTCAATATTTTAAATGCTTTTGCGTATTGCCCTGTGTCTACATAATATTGCGCTCTTTTGAGCACGTAGTTGAAGTTCTTTTTTACAGTACGAGGAGCTTCTCTATAAAGTTTCGCTCTTGCAGAGTGTTTCCTGGTTAAAGCGTATAATTCATCAAGAGCCACATAAAGGCGATAATCATAAGGAGCAAAGGACACTGCCTTCTCATACATCTCTCGGGCCCTCTCATAATCTTTAAACTTTGCCCAGTAAATCTCTCCAAGATTTCTGTAGATCACCGGAAACTCAGGCGAAAATTCTGCTGCATTTTTAAAGTGCTCTAATCCTTCTTCCCACCTCAGCTTAGCCACAAGAAGGTTTCCAAGATAGTAATGAGCTTTCCAATCAGAGGGATTATATTCTAAGGCAATTTTCAGCACGCTCTCCGTTTCAACCCTGAAGGGAAAAGCATAATCCGGGCTGCAGGTTGCTGCTTTTTTAAAGTATGCTGCTGCCTCTTCTTTACGTTTGAGTTCGCCGTTAAAGAATCCAAGATAGTAATAAAGGATAGGATAATCTCTGGCATTAGTATTTTCTCCATAAATCTCAAGGATATGAATGGCGTCATCTGTGAGGTTCATTTCTGAATAATCAGCAGCCGCTTCAAGATAATATTCTGGATCTGCTCTTAAAATATCAAGCTCGCTTTCCCCAGAGAGCAGCTCTTTCTCCAAAAGTGCAAGAGGTGAAATCGGGTCCTCTTTTAAAGCTGATTCTATAAGTATTTCAGCTTCCGTTTTATTGTTAAGATGTCTTTCCGAAGCGGCAAGCATGACTCTTGCTTTCAAATCAACGGGGTTATTACTGAGTGCCCTTCTCAACAATTCCCCTGCTTTTCTATAATTCTCCTTTTTGAATTCCAGAGCAGCAAGAAGATAAGGAGCAACATGCCTGTAAGCAGCCCTTCTTGAGAGCATATAAAGATCCTCCTCTGTGCCCTGCATAATTCCGAGCTTTATTTTAGAAAGAGCTCTGTAATAGCGCGCCGTATGGTCGTCTTCATTTCTTTCGAGTACTCTCTCAAACAGATCCAGTGCTTCTTTAGTTTTCCCTGTTTTGTAATACAGTATTCCAAGCCATTTAAGGGCAGTGGAAAATTCAGGGTCCGCATCAAGCGTCCTCTTGAAGTAGTACATAGCTCCCTCTGTGTCCCAGTGCTTCATCGAATAATAACCTTTGAGAAAAATTATCTCCGCCAACTCGTTCTCCTGCATTGAAAAATCTGGCTGAAGCTCAGGAGGGGAAATCTCAGGCTTTTCTGTCGTGTAGTCTATAATTTTCTGCCCGTATTTATCCAAGAATTCAAGTGTGTAAATTCCCCTGCGTTCTCTCGAGGGAATCTCCTTTTTATAAAATCCCTCGGGAGAGATATCCAGCCTCTCCGAAAATACCTGCCTTTCTCCGCGGAAAAGTTTTACTTCAGCTCCTTTGAAAACCCTTGTTGTATTCAGAGCAATAAAGACTTCTTCATCTCTTAATTCCAGGTTCAGAGCAGCATCAGGATTTACCTTTACAAATCCGTGCATATTCTTTAATGGATACCACCACTCATCCCATTCCTCGATAAGATGGGGCTCGAAAATCCAGGTGTCGCCCTGAGTGAGAAGTCTTCCTGCCTGGACTTCAATGTACTGACCATCTTCATCCGTAAGAAGATCTTCCCAAATAGTTCCACTGGGAGCTGTTCCCCACGTCCAGAACTTTTTTCCTGGACTCTCATATCTCGAAGCATAATGAGCTGTCCCGTTATCTTCCTCGTAGTTGTAGGCACCGTTGTAATCTCCTGCGGTTCCGCAGAAATAATCATAAGCATAGGCTGTATTTTTATACCAGGAAACATCTTTTCCTTGATAGACAGGCCAGGGCCTTGGACTCCTTCTCCCGCCAGCATAAGTGTATTCGGCAGGAGGAAAAACAATTCTTGTCTCCTTCCTGGCATGGGTTGCTGCGTTTGCCCAGAAATAGCCGTTGTTATGAGTAAGCGTCCTGTTGTAAAGCCTTATCCTGGTTTTGAAATAAGACCTGTCGGGGAAAATGCTGATAAATACTTCCCACTTCATCCTTCTCACCCACTCTTCTGTACCCACCACACAGGTAATGCTCCCGTCAGCATGCTTTAGAATCTTGTAGTTTACAGGAGAGAAAGTGTTTACAGTATGGCCCAGCGTAGGAAAGTTCCACTCAATCCCGCCCGAGAGCCAGGCACCTCTCAAGGCTACAAGACCCGGCTTCATCACTTGATTGTGATAAATAAAGTCAAAATTGTCGTTAGTTTTTTCGATAGCAGCGAGAATTCTTCCTCCCACATCAGGCAGAATCAGAAGTTGTATGTAATCGTTTTCCATCACAACCACTCTGTATTTTTTGATAATTTTCTTACGGGTTATGTCAGTCTGCATCGGATAAGGATAAACCCTTAACTTCCAGAGAGGAGGACTGGGGTCATCAGGACCTGTAGCGTATGTGGGAATATTCATTTCTATTTCTTTTACGCTCACTTCTCCTGAAACCGAGAGGCATATGATCAGAATTGACGGAATTAGCACAATTAAAAGAAAAATTTTTCTTTTCATTTTTTCCACCTAAATCCAGAATATAACATAAAATCAAACCTCGTCAACGAATTGAAGAAAGACATCAAATGAATACTTAATATTAAAAACTGAATATTCCCTCCATTTAATAGTACATCCAGTAGTTTATTCAGGAGCAGAATTAAAGGTTAGAAAAGAGGAAAAAAAAGAAGGTCGGGAGGTGTTTAAAATAAAAGGACAGACAATTTTGTTATCTGGATATTTTTTTATTTAGACTCTGATGGGGGGACCACGCCGAATAATTGAACTCTGTTGTTATTTCTTTCTACAACATAGACATAACCTTTACTATCAATGGCAATATCGACTGGATATTGCATTTGGCCGTTATTTGTTCCTGAAGTTCCCCATTTAGCTATAAACTTACCATTTTCATCAAATTTCTGAATTCTATTACTGCCAGAATCAGCCACATATACGAAGTTATTATGATCGATAAATATTCCCTGGGGATTGTTAAACTCGCCATCGGCTGTGCCTCTTCTTCCCCATGAAGCAATAAATTCTCCTTCCGGAGAGAATTTTTGAACCCGGACTCTATCAACAACGAAAACTTCATCTTTTTGACCTATAGCAATTCCTTTCGGATAAGCAAAATCGCCATTGGCTATG
>JAUWJP010000181.1 GCA_030607635.1 Candidatus Aminicenantota bacterium | reverse complement strand
GCCATTTAACAGCTTCGATAAGGTCATGCATTTCCCATTTGCCGAGGCTGCGGTGCAGGAGAGACATTCCTTTTTTTCCGAAATGACCGGAGCCCCGGTGGTCAACGCTGAAGATGATGATTCCTTCCTGAGCCGCATAAAGAGAGGAGAGGAAGGGGAATGAATTGGAGACCCTGCTTGAGCCCGGGCCACTGTATATGGTGAAAAGAACGGGATATTTTTTGTTCTCATCGAAGTCGGGAGGGATAATCCAGTACGCGGGAAGGGTCCAGCCGTCCTCTGTGGGAACAGGGAAAAGTTCTTTTTTCCTATAGTATATTCTTCCATGAGAGGAGTGCGGCTTTCTTCTATATTCCTTAAAAGGGTTCCATCAGTCTGGTAAAGGTCCTGCCTTGAAGGAGTACGGATACTGGAGAAACGATCTATAAAATAGCTCCCTCCCGGGGAGAGAGAAACGCTATGGGTGCCCGGCTCCTCGGTCAGGCGTTTAAAATCCATGCCGTTGAGTTTCACTTGAAAAAGATGAGTTTCCGTTGTTTTATCTTTTCTTGCCGCAAAAAAGACCTTTTTATTTTTTTCATCCACTAAAGATATTCCCGTGACAGTCCATTCTCCCTTAGTTAATTTCTTTTTAAGGTTTCCCTCTAAATCATAATAGTAGAGATGGCTCCAGCCATCGACATCGCTTCGGAGGAGGAAGCCGCTTCCATCCTTGAAGAAATAAAGATCTTCGAAAAATTCTACCCAGGATGATTGTCGCTCATCGAATATTTCCTTCTTCTTTCCTGTTTTAAAATCGACTGTGTAGATTTTGATGTTGTTCTGATCGCGATTCATCCACTGGAATGTGAGTTTAGAGCTGTCAGTAAACCAGAAAGGCCAGGCAGCATAATGGTCAGCTTCCTCGTCAATGTCAGCCCAAACCACTTTTCCTCTAGGGACCGTGACAATGCCGAGCCTGACTTTAGGATTTTGATGGCCTGCTTTGGGGTATCTTTCAATCTCCAGCTCACCGTGGGTTCCCCTGGCTCTAAAAAGAGGGAAGGTAGGAACAGGGCTGTCGTCAAAACGCAGGAAAGCGATTCTGCTGCTATCAGGAGACCACCAGAAAGCCGCATATTGGGACCTTCTTCCCAGGATTTCTTCGTAGTAAACCCAGGAGGCCCAGCCATTGTAGATCGTATCAGAGCCGTCAGAGGTAAGTTGATATTCCAGCCTGCTTTCAACATTCAGGAGATAAAGGTTATGGTTGCGTGTAAAGGCAATGTATCTTCCGTTCGGAGAAAAGCGCGGATTTTTCTCTTCCCCGGGTGTTGCGGTGAGGCGCTTGAGTCTTTTGCTCTCCAGCGGGTAATAATAGAGGTCATTTTCGAATGAATAGAGCAAGCTGCTGTAATCCTGTGTAAAGCCTACGTGCTGATTAGCTTTTAGTCCTTTTGGGAAGCTTTTCTGGATTTGCTCATAGTCAATAAAGGCAATCTTTTTACCTGTTTTTGCGTTCACTTTGTAGAGTTTTGTACTTTCTTCCTTCTCATCTCTCTTTGATAAAAGGTAGTGTTCGTCGTCAAGCCAGGCACGGATGGAGGGTCTTGTGGTGGGGATGCGGGGCGCAGGCTTGAGGATATATGGTTTGGCATCCTGATAAGCCTGTTCATAAGTAATTTTCTTTGAATTTTTTTCTTGTGACCAGCCTGCTCCGCATAAACATAGAAAGAAAAAAGTCAGTATGAATCCAAAGAGAAAATAATGATCCTTATTTTTTTCCATCGGATCCTTCTCCTTCGTTTTTCATTTCTTTTTTGATTAGGTCTTTTATTCTTCGTATATGTCCCCTGCCAAGTCCTTTTACTTCACATCCCAGCTTAAGGTAGCGTTTAATTTTCTCGTCGTCCAAAATAAAAAAACAATCAATAACTGCAACCGGTTTTCCAGTTGATTGTATAACTTTTTCCGGGTCTAAATTAAGATATTCTTCATGTCTCACGGCGAGAACAATTGCGTCTGCTTGGTATAAAGCTTTATGTAAGTCCTTTTGCACTTTTAATTCAGATAATTTCTTTTGACTCCTGAAGAAGCGACTTTTACTGCTTTTGGGATAGACTTCCTGATTTTCAAATTCCCACCAGCGATCTACATAACGATCATGTACCTGAATATCCGCACCCATTTCTGCCAGCTTCCGAATGAGAATTTCCGAGCCACTATAGCGAGTATCTCCTACGTCTTCCCTATAGGAAGCTCCCAGTACAAGTACATTAGCTGAAGCTATAGAAACATTCATGTTGCGGAGAGCATCTCGTACCAATTCAGCAGCGTGCATAGCTCTTGTATCATTAATATCTATGGCAAGCGGAGTAAATTTAAATATATTGTCGTCAAACCCCAGGATATGTTTATAAGCCCAGAGTCCGAGTCCGCCGTCCTTTGGAAGACAGTCTCCTCCAATTCCCGGTCCAGGGAAAATCATATTGCTATGGGTGGGACGTACTTTTATGGCTTTTATCACTTTAATCAGATCCACACCATTTCTTTCTGCAAATAAACTCCATTCGTCTAAAAAGGCAAGAATAGTGGCACGGTAGCTGTTTTCCACAATTTTTGCTGTCTCTGACTCGATAGGACGATCAAGAACAGTAAGAGGAAATTTATCTGTGCTTAAAACCTCATTAAGGAACCGTACAACCTTCTCTCTTGCCTTATCGTTAACTCCACTGCAGACTCTCCAGAAATCCCGGATGCTGGCAACGTAATCCCTACCCGGCATTACCCGCTCATAACTATGAGCAAGAAGAGGATCTGATTCTATACTTCTGGATTGGAAGATTTTTTTCATCATAGGGTAGGTAATGTATTCTGTCGTGCCGGGAGGAACAGTGGTTTCGATGAGAACCAGTGCTTCTGGTTGAATGTGCTGGGCAATTATCTCAAATGAGTTTTCAAGAGCATCCATTTCCACATGTCCAGTCCGGACATTCCTTAGATCATTTTTCGCATAGTCGCATTGGACATCAACAATTACTACATCTGCCAGAGAAAGAACCTCATAACAAAACGAGGCCACGAGTGTTTTCTTTTCCAGAACGCACCGTTTAATCATTGGAGCAACTTCAGGATCTTCGGCTTTTACAGGCGATTCTCCTCGATTTAATAGTGGGATCTTCCAAAAGCTTCGTACACTTGGCCTTTGCATTCCGATAACAAATTTGGAAGGTTTACCATCTTTGTCTACCGTATCTGCTACAATGGCAGCCATTACAGCCCCAACAAATCCCACTCCCATTATAACAACGATTTCTTTCCCATCCTTTCTGGCAGAATCCGTTAATTTCTTTATCTTTTCAAACTCTTTAGGATGGTCCTCTTTTTTCGGGAGTGGATACTCAACTCCCTCCGGACTTAATGAAACAAGCTTGCTCATTCATTCCTCCTAATTTTAATTGATAGGCCATATAGAAAGTAGTTGCATCACATCATCATAGAAAGAATTTGCTTTCTTCTATTTTGCAATCTTTCCCAGTGTGCATGATTTCTGCCCGGGTGTAAACGCAGAGAAGCCTGCCTGCTGAGCCCAGGCATATGTCTTCCATTTTGAGCTAAAAAATCAAAAAGTTTATAACACAGGAGAAAAGTCGGTGTCAAATATACGAATTGAAAAAGATGTGCTGGAGACCGAAATAATATCATTACCCTGGGTCTAAACTTGTTTTTTTCAAAGATAACGAAATTTCAAATCAATTATAAAATCATAGAAAAGAATTGATAGGGACCTCTGAGAATGTGATCTTGGCCCAGTTCCAAGCTGGTTTTTGAGAAGAAGAAAAAATGGGGCCTGGCCCCATTTCACTGTCTTTATTCATTTCTAAAAATGGGGATATAAAAATGGGGCCTGGCCCCAATTCACACTTCCATTTCTATTTTTTCGAGAAGCAGTTCGGTCCCGGAGAGAGTTTCTAATTCTCTGGAATCGCATTTTTCACAGATGAAGACAAAATCATCTTTGATTATTTCCGTACCGCACCGTTGGCATCGGATTTTAAAGGGGACTTTCTCTATCTTTAATGTAGACTCTGCTGCGAGGGTGTCCTTTTTATAGATATCAAAGGCTGTCTCTAAGAATTCGGGGACCACTCCCGAGAGAGCACCAACCTTGAGTTTAACGGTGAGAATTTTTTTGGCTTTTTTTTCTTTTGACTTTTCTTCTAAGATTTCGAATAGACTGGCAACGATGGAGAGTTCATGCATTCTTCTGACGCAATTTATGGAGGGCGGAGAGAAAATACTCTATCAGTTCATTAATTCCTGAATGCTTAAGGGCTGATGTTGTAAAAATTTCAAGCTTCGG
>JAUWJP010000156.1 GCA_030607635.1 Candidatus Aminicenantota bacterium | reverse complement strand
AGTGGCGGGAGTTCTGTGAAAGGTCTATAGGTCCTTTCCAAGATGAATATCTTTTCAATTGTGGCGCAGGCGTTTCCACATTTCATATAGATCCCTATGGTAAAATGAGTTCCTGCGAAATGGTTCGGTTTCAGAATTATGACTTACGTCGCGGTTCCTTTGAAGAGGGTTGGCATCACGCTATTCCTGAATTTCTAGCTCTAAAACCTACGCACGATTATCCGTGCGGCAAGTGTGAATTAATATCTTTATGTGGTCAATGCCCGGGCTGGGCCTATCTGGAAAACGGCAATCCAGAAACGCCTGTAGAATATCTCTGCCAGATAGCCCATCTTCGGGCAGAGGCATTTAATATAAAAAACCTTTAAAAAGGAGGCAAAAATGGAAACAAAAGAAAAAAGCCGGAAAAACTACAAAAAACCACAGATAAATCAGGTCAATCTGGTAATCGAGGAAGCGGTGTTACAAGCTTGTAAGACGGGTGCAGGCGCACTTGGGAAGGGCCTTCAGAATTGTGATTTTTCCGCCTGCAAGAAGGGTATTTATGGTTCATAGTCCAAGTTGATTGTTTTATCCCTTGGATCAATTATAATCAACCTTCTCTAATTTCGCTTTTGATGATCTAAATCCCGCAAGAAATAACAATTTGAAGAAAACTTAGGCAAGTCTGATCCCGTTATGAAAAATGAAGAGAGACTAAAAGAATTCACCATAGGGATAGCTGGTATTGGCTTGTCTTTTCTCTTCGATCAAAACCTATCTGAATCTGGAGTTGAGGATATAGATATATATTATGAGTTCATCACAGATATTAGACCTGAAACAAAGCTTCGAGTGCATCATGACAGTTTTCCTGAAAAGAGCAGAGGAAAAGAAATATTTGATTCCGGCAGCGCGTGGTCCCTTTTCCGCGATCAGGGAAAATATGTCCTGCAAGATTCTTCCTTTGATTCTGATCCACCTCCTAATCAACTCGTGATTTTAGAATCGGATCTTAAATCTGGCGACATTTATTTTAAAGATGAGCTCTTTAAAAATTCATTACTCGATCCATTAGGATATCCTTTAAATCAGATTTTGATGATACTCCTCCTGTCCCGTCGTAAAGGGATAATGCTCCATGCCTGTGGGATTGATGATAGGGGCTATGGTTATCTTTTCTTGGGTAATTCAGGTCATGGTAAGTCAACAATCGCCAGATTGTGGTTTGAAAATCAGGCATCAGTTCTTAATGATGATAGAATCATTGTAAGGGAAAAAAATGGAGAGCTCTTGATGTATGGAACACCATGGCATGGCGATTTTAAGGAATTGTCAGCGAAGGGGCTTCCGATTCGCAAATTATTCTTTTTGCGTCATGGAGAAAAGAACTCGGTGGTTCCCAAAAATAGTGCCGAGGCCGTTTTAATGCTTTTAACCCGCTGTTTTCCTCCAATCTGGGATAAAGAAGGAATGGAGTATACAATGGATCTGTTCCATCGCCTTGTACAAAATATCCCGTGCTACGAATTCAGCTTTGAACCAGACAGGAAAATCGTGGATTTTGTAAGAAATATATAAATAAGTGAGAAAGATCGCTCATTTAAGAGAAGCCGATTTATTAGAATTAAGCAAAAACATCTTTAGAAAAGGAAAATCAATTCGTTTCCAGGCAAAAGGCTGGAGCATGCGTCCCTTTATTCGGGACGGAGATATTATAGTAGTTAGCCCAATCGAAAACTCCTCAATTAAAACAGGAGATGTGGTATTTTATTTAACAACCGAGAATAAGGTTATGGTTCATCGCGTTATTAGAAAACATAAAAAAGGCAATAGAATGATAATGTTTATTAAGGGGGATGCTACGTTTAGCTCTCCTGAAAAGGTTGAGATGCAAGATGTATTAGGTAAGATAGTAGAAGTGGAAAGGAACGGGCAGAAAAAAAGACTGGATACAAAACTTTACACGATAAAAGGTCTGCTCTTTGCGGGAATATCTCCCTTTAGCCAGTGGACTTATCCATTCTTAAGTAAAATTAAGAAGTATTTCAATAATTAGAAATACTCTTTAAGGTTTATCAAGAGTATATTCAATCCTGAGAAATGGAAAATATTTGACAGTGAGGAAAGACGAGAAATCAATTTAAGCGGAGAAGATAATTGAGCTGGAGAGAGGAAGATCGATTATTGCTCTACTGCTGTCGAAAAGATACTGACCGCAAGAACAGGAATAAAATAATTGAAATACAGAGAAAGAGCATAGATTGGGAATGTTTCTTACGAAAGGCAAGAGAAAATGGTATCGCGGCTGTAGTTTATTCCAAGCTGAACAAAATTAAAAAAGACTGTCCTCATATTCCTTCCTTCGTTTTTGAAAAACTAAAAAAGATTTATTACCTGAATGCAACCAAGAATTCTCTGATTTATGAAGAATTGGGAAAGGTGCTTAAGATATTTTCTAATGCCGGGCTTCAGGTGATAGTCCTTAAGGGTGCGGTCTTAGCTGAAAAAATGTACGGGAATTTAGCCTTGAGACCGATGACGGATGTAGACCTTCTGGTAAAAAAAGAAGACCTTTTTTGCTTGAATGAACAGATGAAAATATTAGGCTATAAGCCTACTGATATATCTGTGGAAGAAATTGATTTTTCTTCCCGATATCTGACCACGCTCGATTATCGAAGTTTGTCCCCGAATTCCCCCTCTTTTCATGTTCACTGGCATTTTGTTAATTCCACAATTCCCAATGAATCTTACACAAAAAATATCAAAATTGAAGACATCTGGCGGGATGCAGAAAAAACAAAGATTGCCGATGTGGAAACAATGGTGATGGCACCACATCATCTTCTTATCCACCTTTCAGAACATGCTCTAAGAGTCACTCATTCTTTGAGCAAGTTTAGCTTTTTCTGCGACATCGATGAGACTGTGAATTCTTACCAGGAAAGATTGGATTGGGAACGGTTGATAAAGGAAAGTCTCAAATTCAACCTTAACAGGATGGTCTACATAAGCCTTTATTTTACCGCTAAATTTTTAGAGACAAAAATTCCCGAAAATGTTCTATTGAAGCTAAGGCCAGAGCGGCTTAGTCTGGGTGAAAAAATCTTTATGAATTCTATCTCGAACAATAAACGCTTTCCGGGCTTGAGTTATTTGGTCCATTTATCAATGAACAGCGGATTTTTGCAAAAGATGAATTTTTTGGGAAGGACATTATTCCCACCCCCTCAAATTATTGCCCAAAAAAATTATATCCCCCAATCAAAATTGAATTACATCCATTATATCCGACGAATAAATGAAGTTTTTTCTCGCCTGTTTAAGGCTTTGAGTTAAAGCTTTATACTGCGCGGCTAAAGCAAATCGCTTAACTTTTTTATATGGTTGATACTGAGACATTGCCTCATTCTTCTTTAATAATTCACGGGTAAACTTATAGATAATATTGCGTCTAATTCGAAACAACTATTGAAAATTTTCCTATTGCGTGCTACATTGTGAAACACTATGAGCAAAGAAAAAAGGAAATCCATCCGGTCTCAATGTGTCCTTCCTGCAGAATTGATAAAAATAGAAGGTAAAGATCATATAGTTATGAGAACAACAGCCCATGATCTCTCTGATGAGGGATTAAAGTTAACTATTAACTTTGATCTTAACCCAGGTTCTACTATGGATTTAAGACTCTATGTCCCAGAAAAAAAATTATCAACCTTACTGTCAGGAGAAATAATCAGGGTTAAAAGTACAGATAAAAAGCTGGAAGTAGGGCTGAAGATAAAAGAAATAGACAGCAAATTAAAGCATGAGATCCTCACTTGGGTTTTCCCTGGATGGCTAAAAGATAAAGAATAGGAGTACCGAGGGCAGGACTCGAACCAACAGGAGGAATCAATAAAAAAAACTCTTCTAGTTCTCCTGGCTTTCTTTATAATTATCTTGTCTACTTCAACTATATCAGCTCATGATTTATGGCTTGTGCCCCAATTATTCAGGATTAATCCTGGAGATTCGGTGACTATATCTGCCAATACGGGAATGGACTTCCCAAATAGTCTGAGTGCAGTAACTCCGGACAGGGTTAACCAATTCATCCTGGTAGGAAAATCAATAAAAAAGAATATTACAGATTTAAAAGTACAAGGCAATTCTTTAGTTACAGAATGCACATTTAAAGAATCCGGAACATATGTTGTCGGTGTAGATTTGAAGCCCAAAGAGATTAAGCTTACGGCCGAGGAATTCAATGAATATCTGCTTCATGACGGCCTTCCAAATATTTATGAACTAAGGAAAAAAGAGGGAATTCTTGATAAAGATGCAGTCGAGCATTATTCCAAATATCCAAAGGCAATTATTCAAGTCGGAAAAAAATTGGATGAATCGCCAGCTAAGCCTTTGGGACTTCCGATTGAAATTGTACCTGAAGTAAATCCATATGGATTAAAGATAGGAGATGATCTGGAAGTTACTGTCTTGTTCCAAGGAAAGCCCCTTTCAGGTACAGCCATAGCCTGGAGCTATCCTGGGAAAGGAGAAGAATTTGCCGGTTCAAAAAAAGAGACCGACAAAAATGGCAAAGCTGTTATTCCGCTGGACAAGGTCGGCCCGTATGTAATCAGATTAACACACATGGAATGGGTCAAAAAACCAACACATGAATGGGAGAGTTACTGGGCTTCTTTAACTTTTGAGGTCTTACCGAAAAGTGCCCCCTTTATTCCATTATGATCAGTTCCAATTCAGAACTTTATATTTTTTATCAATTCCTTAAGCCCGTAAACCTCCGCTACTTT
>JAUWJP010000128.1 GCA_030607635.1 Candidatus Aminicenantota bacterium | reverse complement strand
TGAACGCTGGTCTGTTTCTTTGGCTTCCACCTGCTCAGGTGACATGTATTCCGGTGTCCCTATCATCACACCTGCACCTGTTATTCCCTTTTCCTTTAGGGAGCGAGCTATGCCAAAGTCCATAATGCGGGCATTTCCCTCTTTGTCTATCATGATGTTGCTGGGCTGTAAATCACGATGGACAACTCCCAATCTATGTGCTTCTGTTAGCCCTTCACAAACTTGGCTTGCTATGGAAGTAGCTTTTCCTACTGTTAATTGACCTGTTTGTCTAATCAATCCCCTTAAGTCCTGCCCGGGCACATATTCCATAGTAATGAAATAGCATCCCTCTGCTTTTCCAAGGTCATACATGCGGCCAACATTTTTATGCACGATTTTACGGGCTAACCTGATTTCATTCCTGAATCGCTCTATGGTCTTCTCATCAGTAGCTATCTCAGGCTTTAGGAGCTTTAATGCTACTTTTTCTTTTATCTCTGTGTCATGGGCCTTATAGACCTTACCCATTCCTCCCTTACCCAGTTCTTCGATAATCTGGTATCTTCCAGCAAAGGAGGAGCCAGTTGTTAATTCTTCTTTGGGGGTCTCAAGGTTTTGGTTTGAGAAACGGAGATATCCTCTTGTGAGGGAAGAGGAGTTGCACAATTGCTACAAAAACGTGCAGTATCGCTGATATCTGAATGACATTTGGGACACTTAATAGTCATTATTTTCCCTTATAGTCAGTGTGACAAAAGAATAACAAGGAATGAGAAAAGTGTCAAATTGAATTATCACCAAATGCTTTATTCATTATCATATATTAGAGAGAATGCTTATACCACCACCAGACATTGGCCCTAATCCACCATCAAAAAAATAGAAAGACCTCGCTGTACCCATATGTTAGAATGGATTTCTGAAAAAACCTTTCACCTGCTGGGTGAAAGAAACAACGAGAAAACAGCGAGGCAAAAAAATTATGTCACAAAAAACACTTCCATTCAAGTATGAAAAAAGCAAAAGGGATAGGGGGATAACATCTCTTGGGCGCTTACCGTTGTATGCGGGCTTAGCTTATGTGACAGGCCTATATGAGTCTATGAGAAAACATATACAGATAAGACAAGATTCTCAGGGCTGGACAGACTCACAAGTGATTATGTCATTGATATTATTGAATCTTGCAGGGGGAGACTGTGTAGAGGATTTGAGCGTTTTGGAAGCAGATGAAGGATTTTGTTGGGTATTGAGGAGAGTTGAGCTTCATGATTTAAGCAGGAAGGAACGAAGGGAGATGGAAAGGAGCTCATCCATTGGTATTGGGAGCGATGTGAGAAGAGAAGATAAAAGGATGAGTCTTCTTTAAACATACGATTTATGAGGAAAAAGTTATATATGAGGCAAAATTCCACTACAATGAGTTAGATAACTAAAAAAGGTTAGAAATCTTTCATCCGAAACACTAAATTTGAGGTGAAAAAAAATTAGGCGGTGGATCTTGGAGAGAATGCCTGATTTGAAAGTATATTAAAATAAGATTATAATAAAATGTTATAAGAAAAGATGATAAAAATTAACTCCAGAATAATTTCAATCATTATTTCACTTTTCTTTCTTTTCGTCCCCTTATTAGGAGAAAAAAAATCTATCAAAGAGCTTCCGCCCAAATTTAAAAAATGGCTGAAAGAGGAAGTGATCTACATCATTACTCCAAAAGAGAAAGATGTATTTCTCCAGCTCGAGACCGATAGGGAAAGAGTACTATTCATCGAAGCTTTCTGGAAACACCGGGATCCTACTCCAGGAACTCCTTGGAACGAGTACAAAACAGAGCACTACCGAAGAATTGCCTATGCCAACCAGAGATTAGGTGTCGGCTCTCCAAAACCTGGTTGGCGCACTGACCGCGGCCGGATTTATATTATATTGGGAGAGCCGATGCAGCGAGATAGCTATACCACACAAAGAGAGTTGCGGGATACAGAAATCTGGTTCTATCAGGATATGACAAAATACGGCTTGCCTCCTGCTTTTAATTTGGTTTTTTACCGAAAAGGAATGGCCGCAGATTTCGAGCTCTACAGTCCGAATAATGATGGCCCCATTGCTTTTTTCATCCAAACTCCTTCGATAGATCCCACAGATTATATATCGGCCTACGAGAGCTTGATGGAGATGAATTCTGCTATTGCCGCAGTTTCTCTTTCCCTCATCCCTGGAGAAACCTCTCTTGTATCCTACCGCCCCTCGCTCGCTTCGGAAGTCCTCCTTCAAAATATAAACTTTGTCCCCCAAAAGGAAATAAAGGATCTCTATGCTAAGAAGTTTTTGAAGTACAAATCAATCGTGGAGGTAGAATATTCAATAAATTACATCGGTTCCGACTACTTGATTCAAACTATAAAGGATGATTCTGGAGTGTTTTTTGTTCACTATCTCATAACACCAGAAAGATTTTCTGTAGGTCAATATGAAAATAATTATTATTCCCGTTTTATTCTTAACGGCAATGTCACTGATTTAGAAGGAAAAGTGATCTATCAATTTGAAAAGGAATATTCTTTAAATCTCGATGAAGATAAGATTAAATCTATAGCCCAGATACCATTTCAGATTAATGACATGTTTCCTCTCATTCCAGGAAGCTACATATTTTCCCTTCTTATAAAAAACACTGTGTCAAAAGAGTTTTCTTCTTTTGAAGAGACCATATCTATTCCTGAAAGAATCACACGCCCAGAGATAAGCTCTCTCCTTCTTTGCTACAGCACAAAAGAAATGAAAAGCGCCCAGACAATAATGCGTCCGTTCCAGACAGGACAAAAACTTCTATTCAGCCAGCCAAAAAATATTTTTATTTCTTCAGAAAAAATGACAATCTATTTCCAGCTTTATGGATTAAGCGAAGAATTAATAAAAACAGGAAAGCTGAAATATTCTTTTATTAAGGGAGACGAAACAATAAAATCATTCTCTCGCAATATAACAGAATACAGCGATTCAACAAACATTCTAGAAGAGATCTCTCTTTCAGAAATTCCAGCGGCAAACTACACTCTGAAGGTATCCATACAAGATCAATCCAGTCGCGACTTGGCTTTTCAATCCGATAACTTTGCCGTTTCGCCGGTAACAGGCATTCCCCGCCCTTTCATCCAATCAAAAGCTTTGCCATCCAGCAATGATGCTCTGAATGATTTTCGAATCGGAACTCAACTGTTCAATAAAGGCAAGTTTGAACAAGCCTCTATTGATTTCGAAAAGGCATTGAGCAAGAGTCCTGGCGAGATGGATTTTGCCATTCATTTAGCTAAAACTTACATTGTCCTGGAAAGATATAAGGACGTAGAAAGCATACTGAATCCTTTTCTTGGAGAAGAGAATATCAGATATGAAGTTTATTTCTACTTAGGCAAATCAGCTCAAGCCAGGCGTGATTTTAAAAAAGCCATCCCCCATTTCAGGGACGCCATATCTCATTTCGGTCTAAATATTTATATATTGAACGCACTCGGCGAATGCTATTTCAATTTGAATAATATTCAAGAAGCCAAGACTGCCTGGGAAAAATCTCTTGAGATAATCCCAGATCAGCCTCAAATTCAGAGAAAACTGGCTTCTATTAGAGAAAAAAAATGAGTATATTTTTTCCTAAAAAAAGATTGTTTTTGAGCTTTCTGCTTTTGGCTTTAATCTTTCTGTTACATCTGTCTTGTCAATTGTCTCGTTTTAAAAGCAAGCTTAGCCCTGAAGATGATGAGTTTCTATCCAAAGTGACGTACATCATAACTTCAGAAGAGAGAAAAATATTTAAGGAAATCTCTCAAGAAGAGAGAGCTCGCTTTAAAGAAGAGTTTTGGAAGCGAAGAGATTCTGATCCGGAAACAGAAGTGAATGAGCTTAAAGAATTGTACTTTTCTCGAATGGAAGAAGCCAATCGCCTTTTCTCAGCAGGACGGCCCGGTTGGTTAACAGATAGAGGAGAGATCCACATTCTCCTAGGTCCCCCAACAAATATAGACAAATATCCTATGGGACGTGGACCGGGATCTCGTCCTACAGAAATCTGGTATTACGGATTTTTTCCTGTTTTCTTTATCGATCGTCATGGAACCGGAGACTACACACGTGTTGAAGACAATGTCATCCATATTCACGAACTCTACAAAGCTCTTGAGGTAGCAAGGATGACTCTGTGTTACGATGCCGAGTTTTTTGATTTTTCTCTAAAACTTAAAAAAGAGAGTGAACAACAATTGATTATCGTTGAAATCCCCTACAGCAATTTATGGCTTAAAAGCACTGCTGAAGGAGGAGAGACGATCCTGAGCTTGTCTTTAGATGTTAATGATAGCAATGATCAAGCTGTATGGAATTTTAAGGAAGATTTTAACATTAAGCTGTCTGATGAAGAGCTTGAGGAGAAGAAGAATAAGGCCTTCATTGTGAGAATACCAGTAGAGTTCAAGCAGGGAAAGTACTTAATAAATGCAGTCTTATTCAATAAAACAGGAGAAAAAGAAAGCAAAAAAACATTGGAATTTGAGATAAGATAAGCCTTGCTTTTTTGTATTAAAAAGGCAGGCCAAAAATGAAAGGATAAGAAGATGGAAGGACTAAGATTAAAGATAATTATTCTCCTCTTTTTATTTCTACTTTCAAGCAGCTTAGCATCGGCTCAAGAGGGGAGAGGTCAAGGAAGAATATCTGGTACTGTCAAGGATGAGAATGGTAACCCCATAGAAGGAGCAGAAATAGTATGCGAAAGCTTAGAGTACAATTTAAGCCTAAAGACAAAATCTGATAAAGAAGGAAAGTGGGTGATTACAGGTCTCGGCCGGAGTTATTGCCGAATCGCCGCCTCAAAAAAAGGCTATATAAATTCTGAGACCCGAATGAGACTCAGTCAATTCCGAAACCCTCCCCTTGATTTTGTGCTCAAGTCCGTTGAATCCGCTGATTTACTAACCGAGCGAGATGCAGAAGTCTCTAAGGAGCTGTTTCGTGAAGCCACAAATCTTTTTGATGAGGGAAAATACACCAGTGCCCTCCTGTTCTTCCAGGAGTTTCTGGAAAGATATCCCGAGCTTTATCAGGTGAGGATTAATATTGGCAGCTGTTACAGGGAAATGGGACAAAATGAAGAAGCCCTTGTGGAATATGTGGATGTTCTTGAGAAATTAAAGGAAGAAAATCCTGACCTTAAAGGGAATAAAAATGCTGCCCAGGCTCTAACTCATATTGGAGAAACTTATATCAGGATGGGGGATATGGAAAAAGCCAAGCCCTTTCTCGAACAAGCCATCGAGATTTTTCCTAGCGATCATGCCGTTGCCTTCAATATCGCTGAGATCTATTTCAGGGACGGAAAGATCGATCAGGCCATCGAGTATTACACACTTGCTATCCAGATTAAGCCCAAATGGCCTCTGGCCTACTTGAAGATAGGTTACGCCTATGTCAACAAAGGAGATTATGGTCAAGCCATTACTTCTTTCAAGAAATTTTTGGAATTAGCTCCCGAAAACAAGGAAGCCGAAATAGTCAGAAATCTTATCCCCCAATTGGAAAAACTAAAAAAACATTAAGGCTCTTTCTTAAAAAGCTAT
>JAUWJP010000099.1 GCA_030607635.1 Candidatus Aminicenantota bacterium | reverse complement strand
TTCGCTTTTGGCACTTAAAACTCCTTATTTGGCTGTTATTTCTTTATCGAACGCCCTCGAGAACCTTTTCTCGGTCGAGCATTCGTTTTTGTCCTCTGGCCTCTCAAAGGCAATCTTCTCCTATGCCGCAATCCTCGATAACACCCAATATCGACCAGTCTTTTTATATTCTGGGTAGTCTCGCTTCTCAATTCACCTTCTATTTTTTCTTTTTTCTCGAGGATTTGACGTATTTGACTGATCTCTTCCTCACTCAAAGCTTTGACCTTTTTATCCTTATCTATCTTAGCTTCCTGGAGAATTTTATTTGACCTGGAACGACCGATGCCAAAAATATAGGTCAGCCCAATCTCAACCCTTTTTTCAGAAGGAAGTGTGATTCCTGCTATTCTTGCCATTTTAACCTCAATTAGCCTTGTTTTTGTTTATGCTTCGGATTGGAGCAGATAACCCGAAGCGTACCTTTCCTTTTGATTATTCGACAATTCCTGCACATTTTCTTAATGGATGCTCTTACTTTCATTTGCTTTTTTCTTATTTGAATCGATAAGTTATTCTTCCTTTTGTTAAATCGTAAGGTGAAAGCTCAATAAGCACCCTATCTCCAGGAAGAATGCGGATAAAATGCTTTCTCATTTTTCCGGAGATATGAGCTAAGATTCTATGCTTATTGGCCAACTCAACACGAAACATGGCATTGGGTAGTGTTTCTAAAACAGTCCCTTCAGTCTCAAAGACACCCTGCTTAGGCAAATTGATTCTCCTTTAAATAAGGAGCGTTCTTCTTTTCTTCATCTGACAGGCTTAAAATCTCAGGTCCTTTTTGAGTAATTGCCACTGTATGTTCATAATGAGATGAGAGACTTCTATCCCTGGTTATAGCAGTCCAGTTATCATCTAATATCTCCACATTCCAATCTCCCATCGCAATCATCGGCTCTATGGCCAAAACCATCCCTGATTTTAGCTTCGGCCCTCTTCCTGGCGGGCCAAAATTGGGAACCTGGGGTTCTTCATGGAGGGAAAGACCGATTCCATGACCGACAAAAGCCCGAATAACTGAAAACCCTTGCGATTCAACATGACTCTGAATAGCAAAAGAAATATCTGATATTCGTTTTCCCGGTTTCATCTGTTCCATGCCCTTGTAAAAGGTCTCCTCAGCCACCGTTATAAGTTTTTTTGCCTTTGGAGTGATTTCTCCCACAGGATAGGTCACGGCTGCATCACCATAATAGCCTTCATACAGAACCCCGAAATCAAGGCTAATGATATCTCCATCTCGCAGGCACCGGGAAGAAGGAATGCCATGGACAATTTCCTCATTGATGGACGTGCAAAGAGAGGCGGGATACCCACGGTAACCCTTGAAAGCCGGAATAGCATTCATCTCTTTAGCCCTAAGCTCAGCATACTCATCCAATTTTTTAGTTTGTACTCCTGGTGTTATCATTTTTCCTAACTCGGCTAAAATTTTCGCGACAATCTGGTTACTCTTCCTGATAGTACTAATTTCTTCCTCGCAGTAAATAATCATCTTGCTGCTTCCATCACTCTTGATTTGGCTATTTCTCTGTCCAGAATAGAATAAATATTCTTAGAGATAGTCTCGATCTTTCCTTCACCGTCTATCCTAAAATAAACCTTTTTTCTCGAGTAATAATCTATAAGGGCTTCTGTCTGTTCATGGTAAACTTTCAGGCGCTCTTTGATAACCTCTGGAACGTCGTCCTCTCTTTGAATAAGCTCTGATCCGCAAATATCGCATGATCCTTCTTTTCTCGGGCTGCAGGCTAAAAGGTTATAAATAGCCCCGCAGCTGGAACAAACCCTTCGTGCTGAGAGCCTTTGAATCAGAGTTTGCTCGCTCAGATGTATATCGATCACTATTTCCTGGCGTTTTTCTTCAATTTCTTCCAATCTTCGGGCCTGGCCAACGTTTCGCGGAAAACCATCCAAAATATAGCCTCGTTTGCAGTCGGACTGGAATATTTTGTGCTTTATCATCTCAATCACGATATCATCGTTAACTAATTCGCCTTGATTCATCTTGGCTTTTGCCATTTTTCCTAAAGTAGTCTTTTGCTGAACTTCGCGGCGAAGAAGATCTCCTGTGGAAATTTTAGGAAATCCATATTTTTTTTCTATAAGTTCTCCTTGAGTGCCTTTGCCACCTCCAGGGGGTCCGAGTAAAATAACTCTCATCCTCTCCTTCCTCTTATGCGGCCGCGGCGCATGAATCCATCATAGTGGCGCATTACAAGTTGTGCTTCGATCTGTTGCATTGTATCCATGGCTACTCCGACTACAATAAGAATAGACGTTCCCCCGAAATAAAACTGAATATTCAATCCTTGAGTAAACCACTGGGGCAAGTTGGCTTCTAAGAAATCTCCGACTAAGGGCAGAGTGTGAACTTTGAACCCAGTGATCATAAACTCTGGCAGAATGGCTACAGCTGCTAAATAAATAGCACCCACCAGAGTAATCCGTGAAAGGACATTATCTATAAAATCGGAAGTATTCTTTCCTGGTCTTATCCCTGGAATAAAACCACCATATTTCCTAAGATTATCCGCAACATCAGAAGGATTGAAGATGATGGAAACATAAAAAAATGTAAAGAAGACGATAGCTGCAATGTAGAGGAGATTGTATAAAGGCATGCCCAAGCCGAACTGCTGAGCAATCTGTTGGAAAATAGGGTGTTTTACGAACCCGGCTATAGTTGCTGGAATAGTTATGATAGAGGCAGCAAAAATTATGGGAATAACTCCGCCAGTATTCACTCTAAGCGGAAGATGGGTACTCTGACCTCCATAAACTTTCCTTCCCACGACTCTTTTAGCATAGGAGACAGGAATTCGCCTCTGGCCACGCTCCACAAAAACAATGCCGGCAATGACACCTAACATCAATACCATCAGAAAAATGAGCCTTAAGGGAGTCATGCTTCCCGTTTTCAAACCAGCTAAAACGTTTTGGAAGTCCCGAGGATAATTAACCACAATTCCCGCAAATATAATCAGGGAAATCCCATTTCCGATTCCCCGCTCTGAAATCTGCTCTCCTAACCACATGACAAAGACTGTTCCAGTGGTTAATGTCAGGACTGTTAAAAATATAAATCCTGCGCCAGGATTGGGAACAATAGCTACCCCACTGGGGCTGCTTTGGGCTTGCAGCCACAAAGCGATAGCAGAAGCCTGGATGGAGCAGATAATAATGGTCCCATAACGTGTGTATTGAGTAATTTTTTTTCTGCCGAGTTCTCCTTCCTTAGATAACCTTTCTAAGTAAGGCCAGACAACCTGAAGCAACTGGAGGATGATAGAGGCACTGATATAGGGCATTATCCCCAAGGCGAAAATAGTCATCTTGGACATATTTCTCCCGGAGAAAAGATCCACAAAACCTAAAATCGTTCCCCGCTGTTGCTCCCAGAATTCCTGTAAGGCAACTCCGCTGATTCCTGGATTAGGAACCTGCCAGCCTACTCGATACACGGCCAATATAAATAAGGTGAAAATGATCCTTTTTCTAAGATCAGGAATACTAAAAATGTTTCTAATACTTTCTAACATTGTTAACTCTTGATAAGAACTGCCTTTCCTCCCGCTTTCTCAATTTTCTTCAGAGCTGAGCGGGAAAATTTATGGGCATGGACTGTCTTAGAAGAGGAAATGTCTCCTCTTCCCAAAATCTTAACAGCCTCTGATTCCTTCTTTATAATGCCTGCTGCTTTTAGATCTTTTAGTTTTACTTCCTTTTTTGTGATTTTCCCAATTTTCTCAAGGTTGACTTCCGTGTATTCTCTTCTAAATATATTAGTGAAGCCTCGCTTGGGAACCCTGCGGTGAAGGGGCATCTGCCCTCCTTCAAATCCTCTCTTACTTGAATATCCAGAAATAGACTTTTGACCCTTTGTACCGCGACCAGATGTTTTACCTCGTCCGGAACCAGGGCCCCTTCCAACTCTTCGCCTTTTCTTCCTGGATCCTTTGGCCGGATGAAGATCACTCAAATTCATTTCTTTTCCAACTCCTCCACTTCCACTAAATGACGTACTTTATTGATCATCCCCCAGATCTCAGGACAATCTTTGCGAGTAGCTTCTGAACTAATCTTCCTCAAGCCCAATCCTTTCACTACTTCCCGTTGTTGTTTTGGGCGCCCGATGAGGCTTCTCACGAGTTTTACTTTCAACTGCTTCTCCGGGGCTTTGGCTTTTTGAGCTTCTGCTTTTGTTCTTGCTTTTTCTTGAGTTTTATTAGACGTTGTCTCTTTCACTGCCATATCATTTCCTTTTCTTTGCCCCTATCTTTTGAAACCTTTTCAGGATTTTTCAGTCTCTTCAAAGCATCCATTGTAGCATGGGCCACACTTATGGCATTATTACTACGAATTGATTTGGTCAAAATATCTTTTATTCCAGCCATCTCCATGATCACTCTTACAGCGCCACCTGCTATTACACCAGTCCCTTTTGATGCTGGTCGAAGAATTACAACACCTCCACCTGCCGCTCCTCTAATATAGTGGGGAATAGTAGTCTCAGACAGCGGCACTTCAATTAACTTTTTTTGGCATCTTCCACAGCTTTTCTTATAGCTTGGGGAACTTCCCGGGCTTTCCCTTTGCCAATCCCGACTAATCCGCTTCCATTTCCAACAGCTGCTAAGGCCGAAAAACTGAGATTCTTTCCTCCTTTGACAACCTTGGTGACTCTTCGTATAGAAATCACCTGATCCTTTAACTCAAGTTCCTCTTTCAATTCTTCTTTTTTTACTTCTTGGTCAGCCACTCTTTTTTCTCCCTACTATATCACTTTAAAAAACTAGTCCACCCTTTCTCATGGCTTCAGCAACGGCTTTGATACGGCCATGATAAGGATAGATTCCTCTATCAAAAATCACTCTCTCGATTTTTTTCTGTTTTAATTTCTTCGCCAACATATCACCTAAAACCTGACAGGCTTCTATATTCTTATAGTTTTTGTTCTTTCCTCTAAACTCCTTCTCTAAAGTAGAGGCGGAAGCTAAAATATGACCATTCTCGTCATCTATGACTTGCGTGTATACATAGCGGTTACTCTTAAAAACGTAAACTCTTGGACGTTCGAAAGTGCCTCTGATTTTCTTTCTGATTCTCTTTCTTATACGATCTTTAGCCATTTTCTTTACCGCGACTTTATCTTTATACACCAGCCACCACCGCCTTACGCTCTTTCTTAATCAAGCGCTCACCAACATAGCGAATTCCTTTGAGTTTATAGGGATCCGGTTTGCGAAGACTGTGAATCTCCTCTGAAACTTGGCCAACTTGCTGTTTGTCTATTCCGCTTACAGTGATTAAAGTCGGCTTTTCCAAAACGATTTCAATACCCGCAGGTATCTTGTACACCTTGGGCTTGGAATAGCCTAAACTCAATTCAAGTTTCCCTTTGTCGAGTTTAGCTCGGTATCCGACTCCCACTATTTCCAGCTTCTTTGAAAAACCCTCAGAGACACCTGCAGAAGCATTAAAAGCTAAACTCCGGCTCAAGCCATGAAGAGATCGCTGCTCCTTGGAATCATTCGATCTCCGCAGGGTGAGCTCATTGTTTTCGAATTCGGCTTTGATCCCAGCAAACAAGGGCGAGGAAAGCTTTCCTTTAGGGCCTTCAAATTCGATCTTATCTGGCAAGACATTAACCTTAACTCCATCTGGTAAGACAAT
The DNA here is from genome assembly GCA_030607635.1 of Candidatus Aminicenantota bacterium. GTDB lineage: Bacteria > Acidobacteriota > Aminicenantia > Aminicenantales > Aminicenantaceae > SOIV01. The sequence continues at coordinate 837 of JAUWJP010000099.1, read as the reverse complement.
GGGTAGTTTTCCTACTCGAGACATTTTTAGATTCCCTCTCCTTCCAGACTCACCAGATAGAACATATAACCTCTCCTCCAACGCCAAGTTCCCTACATTTTTTCCCAGTGGCAACTCCTTCAGATGTAGATAGGATCACTATTCCCATACCACCGAGAATCTTGGGGATGGAGCCTTTGTTGCAATATGTTCGACAACCTGGCCGGCTGGTTCTTCGGATCCCAGTTATGACGCTCTCGTTTTCATTTGTGTACTTGAGAGTAAGATTTAATATCCCTTGCTTGCTATCTTCAGTAATCCTAAAGTTTTTAATATATCCCTCATCCTTCAAAATTTTTGCTATCTCGACCTTCATACGGGAAGAAGGAATATTCACATCTTTTTTCTTGACTTGGAGGGCATTCCTTATCCTGGTTAGCATATCAGCGACAGGGTCTGTTAAACTCATGATTTCATCCTTTCCAAAATTTTACCAAGATGCTTTCACAATTCCAGGTATTTCGCCTTTTAAAGCCAGCTCGCGAAAGCATAATCGACACATATCAAATTTCCTATAATATCCTTTGGAACGCCCGCATATCCGACAACGCTTTTTTCTCCTTGTCGGGTACTTCGGTTCTTTTAAGTATTTCGCCATAGATGATATTCTGGACATTTTTCCTTCCTTATCATGCCTCTCCAAAAGGCATTCCTAATTTTTCCAATAAGGCAGTTGCTGCCTTATCGCTCTCCGCAGAGGTGACGATAGTGATATTCATCCCTCGCTGCCTTTCCACTTTTGTATAATCTATCTCTGGAAAAACTAGTTGATCTTTCATGCCAAGAGTGTAATTTCCC
>JAUWJP010000005.1 GCA_030607635.1 Candidatus Aminicenantota bacterium | reverse complement strand
TCGGTGTCGTGAAAAAGGAAATAAATTTTTCCCCCGAAATTCAAATTATTCATCTCTCCAAAACCGCTATTAATACGATTTATAACCGGAAGCAAGAAGGGAGTAACTGTGATGGTTTTTAAAGGTCCTTTAAAACTTCTGATGTAATCCGCGGAAATAACCGTAAAGCCTTCCAAGGCAAGTTCTGGATCATTGGGATCTTTGTGTTTATCAATAAAAGCAACAGGATTCCAGGCATATCCTTTGCCCCATTTCATTCTTTTCTTCCCTATATCAATTCGGAAAAAAAGAGACGGCTTTAACGAAAAGAAAGCTTCATACACTTTTGTACTATGCGACCAGCCTGAAAAAGAGTTCTTTACGTCAGTATTTGTGCGGATTTTTGCTCCGATTATTCCTTTTTGGTAGCTCGCATTCAGAAGGGCTAGAAAATTGTACTCCGTTAGAGACTTGCCCTCATCCTGGTTATAAAACCTGAGCATATAGAAGCTGGCATTCTCATCCAGGCCGAAAAGTGCTGGCCGGAATTCGAAATAGCCGCCAAACTGAAACGGTCTTTTTTCAACCTCTGAAATATCAAAGGTATATTCCTCTTGCGCAGACGCAGTCAAGGCTAATAATCCGAGAATGATGATACACAAGCAGATTGATTTCAATTATCTTAATGATTCCAGGTTGGGCATAAAGGTCAGAGTGAACACTTCATCCTTGAATTGCCTTTGTTTTATTCCGGCAAATATCATGAATGACTTGTAACCCTTGTGCAATGGGCTGTCGGTTTCGATGACTGAGGGCATGATAATACCACTCCCAAAGTCTTTAACCTTTTTAAAATGAATGGTTTTGATCAACATAGAAGTCTGTGTAAGACATTCAATTTTACTCGGCAATTTTTTTTCCTTATCCACCCACATCTTAAGCTGATCATAGGCAACTGAATTTGACTTTGCTTTAAGATGCAAAAGGTATTCCGTGCTCAGATCTTCCACCCTGCTGACATCATATTCTTCTGCATAATCCAGTCGGAGAATGTCTGCATTATTAAATACACCTCCTACTACGGATTGAAGGCTGGTGATGCGCACAGGTTTACCTACATTGGGGATATATAACCACATGTTATCCTCGAGCCTTAGCGTACTCCTGCCTTTATCGATGGCAGGAGAGAGAAAAAGCGCGGCTACTCTATCTTTTCCCTTCTTCACCGTGAAGAGCACATACTCTTTTTCTCTGCCGTTTGGCTCGATGTTTATTAGTTTTCTGTAGGATTCATAGGATTCCGGATTAAGATTTCTATCCACTAGCTTGAGGAGCTGAGTGCCATCGATTGCATAGACAGGTGATAATATAAATGATATTAAAGAGATAAGCGCGATTTTTTTCATATTCTATCTTTTTTCTCCAAAACCTTTCTTATTGCTTCTTCAACGGTTCCCTGAAACTCAAAATAGGCAATTTCTTTTGTTTCCAGCACATTTTTCATTTTATTGCCGAACATTCCTGCAATAACTATGGTCACATTTCTCTCAGCAAGAAAATTTGCCGCTGAAACTCCAGCACCGCCTATTGTATCCTCATATGGATTATCGACAGCCTCCAGTAGCTTTCCCGTGCCGTCAATAAAAAGAAAGTATGGACAACGGGCGGCGAGTTGACTTACGGAATCTTTTAAAGTCTTTCCATCTGATGCTACTGCGATGATGACCTCTTCTTCTCCTGCAGAACAAGGCGGAAACATTAGAACCAACATTATTAAAGCAATCACTATTCTAAGCACGGTTATCCTCCATTTTCTATCAATTCTACAAAATTCAAAATCAAGACTTCTAAATCCTGTGTAATATACTCAGAAACATTAAAATTTTTACACATGTCTAAGAGCCTCAACAGGTTCCATCCTCGATGCTTTTAAAGCTGGCTGAAGCGCAGCAATTACGGATGCGATGATAGCTATGGCTGAAATAAAAATCATGTCATCAACTTTCAAACTAGGAGAAAGTACCATGCCAGTTTGTCTGCCGAAATTGAATGTAATTTTTACAACGTTCATAACAAAAACAATAATAATTGCCAGTATATTTCCAGCAGCCGCACCAGATATACCCAGGGAGAAACCTTCAATTAAAAACAAAGATAGAATTTTCTCCGGTATTGTTCCAAGGGCTGCGATGGTACCGATTTCCCGTACTCGTTCAAAAACAGCCATGATCATAACATTCATGATGCTTATCAAGACTATGGCTATGAGCATAATCTTAATGAAAAATGTCATTATGTCTATCATCCGGGCAACATTATAGAATGGAGAAAGTCTTTCCCAGGTGCGGACATCAAAGATCGGCTTCCCCTGCTTGTTGAGTTCCTTTGACAGCAATTTATCCATTTTATCATTGACAGCGTTTAGTTTACCGAAATCCTTAAGCCTAACGGCTACCTCGCTAATTTCCATTTCCTCCATGCGTAATACTTCCATTGCGTCTACTATATGCATATAGCCATCCCTTCCTCCTGGACCCGTTACGCTCTCAATGATACCTCCAACCACAAACTGTTTACCGTTTACAGATCCATCCCTGTTGGTAGCTATAACAACCACAGTATCTCCTACCTTGACTTTCAGCCCGTTTGCCAGCAGCTCCGGAATCAGGATCTTGCCTTTCTTAATGGTTTTCTCGCCCTGCTTTATTCTGGATGGTAAAAGCGGGACCGTAGCAATATCTTTATCTGGATAGACACCATTGACCCTTATGTTGGTTGTTTCCATGAAATTGCTGAACATCCCTCCGAATTTTATTCTTGGCGAAAAAGCCTCGATCTCGGTAATTTCCTTAATGGTCTTTTCAACCTTCTCTTCCTGTTTAGCACTCAGATTCAACGTCAAAGGCAGACTGTCGATCGAAGCAACATAACCCCTCTTATGGACTTGAAGATGGCCGAGCATAGAGTCAGTGATCTGACCGATCATGATATATTTAAAAGAGCCGGATGTAGCGGCGAATACTAAAACAAACATGACACCAACAGCGATGAGGGATGACGTCAGCAAAGTCCGTCTTTTGTATCTCAGTAAATTTCGAATACCAATTTTAAAAAGTTTAAGCATTTGTCCCTCCTTCCCTGACTGCATCCTCAACGAGTATCCCATCCTGGAGAGTGTAGACAGCCTCCACTTCGTTCACAACCCTCTGGTCATGTGTAGAGAAAATAAAAGTCACACCGAATTCTTCCTTCATCTTTCGCATGATGTCGATGACCATGAGTGCTGTCTTACTGTCTAAATTAGCTGTTGGTTCATCAGCAAGCACCAGCCTAGGGTTTGTTACAAGAGCCCTAGCTATGGCAACTCTCTGTTTTTGTCCTCCGGAAATCTGATCTGGGTATTTATCCCTTTGGTCTGTCATTCCGACGGTTTCAAGGAGGGAAGTGATCCGTTTTTTTCTTTCCTCGGCAGGGGAATTATGCACAATCAAAAGGGGATACTCAACATTTTCGTAAACCGACAAGACAGGGATGAGGTTAAAATCTTGAAATATGAACCCAAGGTTTTTTCCTCGAAAAACCGCGGCCTCTTTGCGTGTCAGAGCAGATGTATCCACATCAGCTACCTTTAAGGAGCCGGAAGTAGGTTTATCCAGGCAACCGATGAGGTTCAAAAGAGTAGTCTTCCCACTGCCTGATGGACCCACAAAAGAAACAAAAGAAGCTGACTGGACGTTAAAACTTACAGACTTTAAAGCCTCAATCTCGATTTCTCCTACATTATAGATTTTCGTTAGATTTTCAGCTGAAACCAAACTCATGATAGGCTCCTTTTAATACTTTTCGTCATCTTTGCCTTTTTAAATGCGCTTCATTATATCATTATCGCAGTAAAATTTATCGATTACTTAATTTTATAAAACCACAAAGTCGAATTAAAAGCCATCGTGACATACTTTTCCTCATGGGACAAATTCAACTGATTTGCATTGAAACTGCAGAATGACAGCTTCATGTCAGGATGGCATTAAGGAGAAAACTTGAGTGAGTTTCGTGTCTCAGGTTAATCGATCCGCCTAAATGCACCAGGAGCAATATATCTATGAGCCATTTCTATGTAGAGCTTTTTGCCGTAGCTCCAGAACTCTTTTTGTTTTTTATCCACCTTACCCATGACTTTAACCGGTACTCCCACAGCCACAACACCATCGGGCACATGTTGATTATTTTTTACCAAGCCCATCTCCCCGATAATTGTCCACTCTCCAACTACGCTATAATCGCTTATTGTGGCTCGCATGCCGATCACAGCATAATCTCTTATTTGGGCATTATGAATCATGGCACCGTGTCCTACTGTTACACAGTTGCCGAATATAGTACGGTCATTAGGTCGTGCGTGCACTATTGCACCTTCTTCAACGGCAGTCCCTTCTCCAACGATGATCGTGCCGTAATCGCCGCGGAGAATTACTCCATGACCAATGTAGGCATCCTTACCGATTTGCACATCACCAATGACCAACGCTGACTCGGCTACAAAAGCTCCTTGTGCTACTCGAGGTTTGCGATCTTCAAATTGATATAAAGCCATTTTAATCTCCAGTTTAAAAATAAAATAAGATTTAGCGTCGTATAGTCACTTTTCGTACACCGTACACCTGTCGGAAATTCGCTCCCTGGCTTATGCAATCCAGCACTTCTCTCCGATTCCCTTAATAAAAAACTTATAACAGAGGAAAAATTGGATGTCAAACGCACAAAAAAAGCGCTAAAACATAACAATGAGAAATTCCTTTAATCTTAACCGTTTATCCAACGATATGCTAATTCACTCAGCTGACTTTAATCTATGTAGCCTAACTTTTTTAATTGGTCTTGAATAATCTTAAGATCCCCTGGCGTCAGTTCCTTGTTTACAGGTAAGCTGCTTAAAGGATGCTTGATTCTGCACCAACTTATTCTTTCCCAGACTCTTTCATGGAAATAATAGAGAATGACTCGAACACCATGAAAAATTATGGTGATTGTAGTCATTTCTTTCCAACTGTGAGTAACAAGCCAGGCTATAATCCCTAAGACAAAAATACCTAAAATTCTCCATACAAAAGACTTAATCCAAGCTCTAGAGCGAGTCTCTAAGGTCATTCTTTTCTCCTTCCTTTATTTTTCTGAAAAAGAACTTTCCTTGAACCTACAGAAATAATTTCCCCAATGTAACCAAACCAAGGATCAAGGAGGCTATGCCCACAATCAACTTAAGATGTTTACCTTTAAATTTTTTAACGGTATAAGCCGCAAGCGGAACAGATAATATAGCTCCAAGAACTAAAGATGGAGCAAGATTCCATTCTATCGTATGATTAGTGAAAATAAAATAGGTGATAACTCCCACCAAGCAGGTCAAACCCTCAGCAAGTGATGTGATCCCGATTGCATTTTTTAACTTAACTCCCGACAGAATCTGGCCGCCGGTCACGAGTGGCCCATACCCCCCTCCACTTATTCCTTTATTGAACGCAGCCAAAAGTCCGAGAGAAGTGATTTTTTTCCATGAAAATTTATACCTCCGATTTAGGCTAACGATGATAAACACTCCCATACTAAAGACCAGAAGACCGATATAAAGCTTTATATAAAATACCGGCAAATTCAGGGCTATAAGGACCGCAACCAAAGTGCCTAAAATACTGCATCCCGTCATAACAGTAGCAATTTTGAAATCAATTGATCCAATTTTAAAGTTAGAATTTTTAAACTTATGGTGAAAGAAAGCTGCACTCAAACCTGTAACCAACTCAGATAATAATATGGCAGGAACTACTTGAAGAGGCTTATAACCCATTATGAGCAAAAGAGGAGCGAGAGTGGTTCCGTATCCCATCCCAAGAGAAGAATCGACATACTCACAAAGAAAGGCTAAAATGATGATTAAAACGGAAAATTCAAATAAATCCATAAATCCCCCTGAATTCTTTCAATCTAAATAACCTAACTTCTTTAATTGGCTTTGGATTAATTTAGGATCTCCGGGTTTTAACTCTCATAAAGTTCCTTTTTTGTTATCCTGAAAAACCTTTAACAAGAAAATTATTCCATTTATAACCTAATGATAGCCTATTTGTAATACAATTAGGGTATAGTGTCAACAGTTTTTTAAAAATTTTCAAATAGTTGGAATCACTTTTTTCAGTTTACGGCTCATTCAATACTAAATTAGGGATTGCTAGTCTATCATTGGTGGCTCGTAATGATCTTTTAGCTTTGAAACCAGCTCAAAAATCAATACAGAACCTTCTGGTTACAAGGAGAAAGTGGTAAATTTAAAGCAGAATTTATCGAGAGGGAGGAAGCTTAGAAATACCCCAGGCTTTTGAGCCTTTGCCGGATGGCTTCTATTTCCTCAGCAGATAGCTCTTTCTTGTCCAGGGCTTTTGCCGATAGCAGGTCCCGTAGTACATAGACGACAAATTCGTTGACACTGCTGAACCCGCTTCCCTCGATGACTGTCTTGATCTTGTCGTAAAGGGGACGGGGAATTTTCAATGAAACCTTATCTCTTCCCACTTGTTTAATTCTAAATATGATATTCTCTAAAGTCAAATTTTAACATGTGTCAGTAAGCATCTCCAAATGATAATCTTTTCATCAAAAAATAAGCAGTTTTGAGCATGCCCTTTTTATGCCTTAGGCAACAGAACAGTAAAGCTGCTTCCTTTTCCCAACTCACTTGAAACCTGAACTGAACCGCCATGGGCCTCCACAATTTTTTTGGCGATGGAAAGTCCTAATCCCGTTCCTTTTATCTTATGGTCTTCTCCTCTTTTTACCCGGTAGAATTGGTCGAAAATAAAAGGAAGATGCTCTTTAGCAATTCCTATTCCTGTATCTTTAACTTCTGCGGAAATAAAATCCTCGTTTTCTTTGATGGTTATCACAACCTTCCCTTTTGGCTTGTTATATCTGATCGCATTGGTTATGAGGTTGGAAAAGACCTGCTCCAGAGTCTCCTTATCACCTTGGACAAGGTCATTTTCAGAACAAGACCCGAGTTCCAGAGAAATGTTATCATCTTGAGTCAAAGGCCTCATATCTTCTATTATCTTTTTTATGACTTTTTTCAACGATAAAGGCTCGATGTTGTCGACAATTTGTCCGCTGTCCAACCTGGCAACATCCAACCAGTCGTCGATCAATTTCAGAAGCCCGTCCATTCGATCCCTGGATCTTGTGATCATCTCTTTTTGTTTTTCCTGAACCTCACCAACCATCCCTCCCAGAATAACTTCAAAAAACTGCTGGATGGCAACAAGAGGGCTTTGAAGCTGGTGAGAAACCATAGTTATGAAATTGTCCTCTATCAATTTTTTCTCTTTCCTGAGGGACTCAGTTTCCAAAATGAGCTCACGCCTCTCCAATCCACGGTTTATGATTATCCGCAATTCCTCTGGAGTAAAAGGCTTGGGAAGGAAATCATAGGCGCCTTTTTTCATGGCTTCCACAGCTGACTCGACCGTGGCATAACCCGTGATAACAACCGAAATAATATTGGGATCAATTTCCTTGACCTTCTCTAAAACATCAATTCCACTTATCCCTGGCATTTTCAAATCGATCAGAACCAAATCTGGCTTGGTCTCTTTTACTTTTTCTAAGCCGATAGAGCCATCCTCGGCTGTTTCTGCACGGAAACCCACTCTGGTCAGGGCTTGAGAGCAAGAATCCCGCATTGATTCTTCATCATCGATCACAAGAATAACAGGTTTTTTCTCTAACATGTTTATTCTCCTTATGAAGCAAGATAGCTAATTATTGGGCTCTTCGAAAATATTCTTCTTCAAAATCCCCTCAGTTTCAGCTAATAATTTTTATCAGAGAAGTGATTGGCTGTGGCTGATTGATATTGAAACGCCTGGAATTTTTGCTGTGTGTGTCTCTTCTTTCATTTCTTTAGGAACTTTTCAATACGAGCGAGGAGGTCATTGGGTTTGACAGGTTTATCCATGTAGTCGTCAGGACCAATCATTCCTTGTTCTTCACCTCTAAATGCAAATCTTGAACCTGTCTTCTCTTTCACAGCAGAAACAAAGATAATCGGGGTATCCTTGAATTCTTTGTATTCCTTTGAGGTTTTGATTGCGTTGCATAGAGAAAAGCCGTCAAAGAGACTGTCCATCATGATATCAAGAAGAATAAGATCTGGTTTTTCCGAGAATATCTTTTCCTTTCCTTCATTAGGACTTAAGGCAGTCACAACATTGTAGAAAGCTGATTCCAGAACAGGAGTCCCAGCATCAATGAAATCAGGATCATCATCAATGACCACAATTGTTGTCTTGTGTTTTTCCATTTTTTCCTCCTTTATTTGCCAAAGGCATTATTGATTGCCAATTTTAATTCTTCTTTTCCAAAAGATTTTATGAAATAAAAAAATATGTCTTGTTCTCTGACTTTAGCTTCCAGCATTTTCGTGGTTTTTTTCTCGGTCATTATGATATTTATTTTGGGGTCGATACTTTTTAATATGGAAACAGCCTCATATCCTTTAATCTCCGGAAGGTCAACATCCATGATTAGGCAGTTAAAACATCCTTCACGAATTTTCTTCACAGCATCTTTAAGCCCTCTTCCAGTTTCAACATTGAAATTTTCGCCTTTTAAAAAAGCGGCCATGACTGTTCTTTCCGTGATATCAGGATCAACAATAAGGACTCTTTTTTCTTTATCTGTCATTTCCACCTTCCGATACATAAGTCAGTGCAATTAATGTGCCAATTATTTCCGACAGAAAAAGGTAACAAGGAATTTTTATTTTATTGATTTTAAATAAGTTATAGTTGAAGCTAAATAAGGTCTCTGATTTTTTAGAGTGGACGAATAAAAATATGGGGAATTATTCCCTAGTTCATTATTTGCTTTAGCACTTTTTCTAGAGCCTGGCGGACAGGCTCGGAGATTTTCATGCCTTCCTCGATCGACTCAGGCTGTATGCCTAGAACAAAGGAATTCTTTAGCCGTTCATAGCCCATATCACTCGAGATGAAAGGCAGAAGCTTATGGCTCAGAACAGTATTGGAGAAAATGTAGTGAAGGGGAAGGAGTATCATTTTCCCTGGCTTTTCTTTAAAGTCCAAAGCATCAATGAAGACAAGAGGACGATGAGGCTTGTTCTTCCAAGGAGCTTCCACCTCTATTATTTCCGATTCAAGCCAGACATCGGTTACTCCTTGCTTTCTCAGTTCAAGGGCAAGCTCTAGGCCCGCTCTGTCATCGGAACGATTGCCTCTGCCAATTCCTACGAAGATTGGCAAGCCTTTTTTTATAATCCCGTCCAATTTTGTCCTCCAGTCATCTAGGGGAGCTTTTTTGATCTCAGCCATATGGGCAGAACAACTGATACAAGGGTCGTAAGCTCGAACGACCAAATCCATTCTATCCCTGATTTTACTTTCCTTGCCTTTGTCAAGGAGCTTCTGAGCAGCTATGTAACAATACCTTTCGATATCTTCAGCATTTTGGGCAGTAGGAGTGATAATGTCGGTGTAAGAGATAAGACCGCCAGATATTTCATAAGAGTGGATAAGAAGGCCACGGGGGGCCTCGACAATTCCTGTGCCCTTACCGTCTTTCTTCTTGTATAATACGATGGCAGGGGCAGGCAGCTGGCGCATTTTATCAATAATTTTGGGTATTCTTTCGAACGCATAGAGGATTTCCAAAGCTTGAGCCGCATTGTTAAAAAGAGGATTTTTCTTCCAGCGGGGATTAAAATATTTCTTATACATCTTTCCCGCTTCCCCTTTCAGCTTTTCACCTAGGTTATTGACTCTGGCTAATGCACCTACGGAATAAGGCTCTCCTTTATAGCGGCTGTGTTTTGCATACGAATGAGAGACAACGAATTCGTTCGTCAGGCTTTTATAATCTTCCTTGTTTATAGCTTCTCCTGTGGAAAGAATAATTTCATCTCCAGCAATGCCATATTTATTCTGGTCAGGATTACAACAGGCAAAGACAGTATCCTCCTCCGGGCAATCCGGATAATCAAGCTCGCAGAAAAGGCTCACCGTCTTTAAGACAAAAGGCATAAAATGGATCGCTCTGCTTTTTATCCAGATCAACTCTTCCTTAGATGGAAATTTACCGAATCCGCCGATAACAGGATTTTCGCCATGGATATAACGTCCGCTCGCTGTTTTCATGATGTGGTTAGCAAATTCTTTCATCTCGAGAGCTATTTTGACTTCAAGATCGAATTTGGCAGCCATGGCAATCACATTCGGAAATCCAACATAATCTGGCAGAGCAAGGTAATATATATGGAGAGAGTGGCTTTCTATCATTTCCCCCAGATGCATGAGTTCTCTAAAGAGAGAGACCTTAGCGGGGACTTTCACAGAAAGGGCATTTTCCATAGCTCGGAGGGCCGCATATTTATGAGAGATGCTGCATATGGCGCAGATACGCGGCACTATATTGACGTCCTCCTCAGGAGTTTTGCCCAGGGTCAACATTTCGACAAGGCGAGGTCCTTCGTATATGGAGAATTTGACATCTGTCACGATCTTTCCATCAATAGTAGCAGAGATTCCCCCATTTCCCTCTACACGTGCCAGGTGATCTACTGATATTTTTTTCACTTTTTCTCTCCTTTAAGTTCACCCAAAAAATCGGCCATTCCTGTACCGCTGAAATTGGCCATTTTTTTCTTTATAAAATCATAGTCAAATCCTTTCTCTCGCAAGAGATGAAATTCAGAAGTGAGGTTGGCCTCTTCCACTGGGCCCCAACAGCCAACGCAGGGAAGGTTATGGTTTATACAGATCGAACCACATCCCGCACGAGTAATTGGGCCCAAGCAAGGAATGCCTTTATTAAGAAGGCAGTCATTCTCGTTCCATTTGCATTCCACACAGACAGAAAACCTATAAAGCTCGGGAGGATGGCCTCTCAGGATTCGGTTGAAAGTTGATAAAAACTGTTCTTTGCCGATGGGGCAGCCAGGTAGATAATAATCAACTTTAATGTAGGCATCGATGGGCTTTGATTGGAGAGGTTTGGTATGGGTCATCTTTTTGTCCCCATAGACTTTTTTAAAGTTCTTTTCCCAATCTTTTTTATCCAGGAAGGCTGCCTGGATTCCTCCAAAACAGGCGCAGATGCCTATGGCAACGACAGTTTTGGCTCTTTTTCTTATGTCTAAGAGTTCCTCTTTTTCCCTTTCTGTTGAAACAGAACCTTCTACAAGGGCAACATCCAGTTCCCCATCAATATTGTCGCTTTTTGCCATGAGGAAAGATTGGATATCAGCGGCTTTGAACATATCTATCAGCTCTTTTTCGCAATCGAGGATAAGGAGGGCATCACCTGCGCACCCTGTAAGCTCGTAGATACCAATTTTCAATTTTTCTTTACTACCTTTTTCCATCTTTTCCTCCTTAAATGAGCTCCCTCATGTGAATAACATCCCAGTAAGTAAAGACAGGGCCATCCAGACATGTATAGATATAATCGATGGCGCAGTGGCCGCATTTTCCAACTCCGCATTTCATCCTTCTCTCGAGAGTCATCAAAATTTGGTCCTTGGGAATGTTCAAATTCACAAGTTCTTTTATCACAAATTTATACATGACAGGAGGGCCGCAGACGAGCCCAAAGGTATTTGCTGGATCAATCTCTTCGAGCAGAGGAAAGAGGGTTGTCACAACTCCTATTTTTTCTGTCCAGGTTCCAGTGTCATCATCATCTACAGTTAGATGGCATTCAAGGTCCTCTCTCTCCTTCAAGGCAAGAAATTCCTCGCGAAAAATCATTTCAGCAGGTCTTTTGGCCCCATGAAGCAAGAAAACTCTCCGGAATTGGTCGCGATTATCGAGGCAATAAAGCAAAACTGAGCGAAGAGGAGCTACGCCTAATCCTCCCACTATGATGAGGATGTCTTTATTGTGCATTCTTTCTATAGGGAAGCCGTTGCCGTAAGGTCCCCTCAATCCGATCAGATCATTCTCTTTCATCCGGAAAAGGGCACTGGTCACAGCGCCGGCTTTTCTGATGCAAAATTCCAACAAGCCTGGCCTTGAGGGGGTGGATGATAGGCAGAAAGGAGCCTCGCCCGCTCCCAGAACAGAAATCATGGCAAACTGGCCCGGAAGATACTCAAAGGAAAGAGCCTTTTCCATATCAACAATCCGAACTTGAAAAAATTTAACATCTTCTGTGAGATAATAGGTGCGAACTATTCTTGCAGGCTGAGGGACAAAAGGATTAACACCGGTTAATTGTTTGTTTTGGCTGTTCATTTTGTCACCTCTTTGTTGAGTCTAATCCAGAAGGCATCTTCTTCTTCTCCAAGGAGAGCCTTTCCCACTGTCCGAACATTGATGTCCACCGGACAAGCGACAATGCACCGGCCACATCCTACGCAGCTTGGTTTTCCGTATTTAGAGATAAAAGCCTGTAGCTTGTGCGTGTACCAAAGTTTAAGTCTGTCCGATCTTTTCTTCCTGAAGTTCTCCCCGCCGGCGACCTCTGAATATTCCTCCAGCGTGCATGCATCCCAATGGCGCATAATTTTTCCATCTTTTCCACCCAAAAACTGTTTATCCATAATGTTGTAACAGCCACAGGTTGGACAGACATTGGTGCAAGAACCACAAGCTAAACAGGTATCACCCAATTTTTCCCAGAGAGGGTCTCCGTACTTAAGCTCCATGAGGTCAGGCATAGCTGTGAAGTTTAAATCCCACTTATAAGCTTTATCTCTCTCAGCCTGCCAGTTGAGATAGGTCTGGATGTCTTTATCCGTTAATTTTTCATCAAAGAGCTCCGGTTTGAGGCGAACAAGGTCATCTCCCTGAGATGAGCCGATCCAGACAAGGAAGAAATCTTTGAGGTAAGTAAAGAAAAGATCAAACCCTTCTTCGATAATATGGGTGTTGGTGGATTTGGCAAAACAGTATTCATCAGGCCAGCAGGAGAGGCCCAGAATCAGAGTGTTCTTTCTAGCTTCAAGGTAGTAAGGATCAAGATAGGCTTGCTTGTAGAAGTTGTCCAGGATGAGCAATCCATGGATATCGCAGGGGTGGATACCGAAAAGGATTTTTTTTGTGATATGGGAGAAGTCTTCTTTGTAGCCTTCTTCAGATACACTGAACATATCGAAGGTCGGAGGGAGGAATATTTTTCGAGGGGGAAGGATAGTTCTTGTGCTATTCATTTCGATCTGGGAAAAATCATCAACAACTTTAAAGACGTGTTTGTCTCCTTTTTTTACTGGCGCCCAGAGATCAGCCTCCTCAGAAATGACTTCCAAGAAGGGAAACAAGTTATCTTTTTTTAGTTTGATTATCCTCATTTTTATTTCCTTTTGTTTTCATTATATTATACTAGTTCTTTCAGCAAAGAAACAAAAAGCAAATATTGTTAAATCTCTATGACCTATTTTATTATGCAAATTACATGCCTTTTTTTAATAAATAAAAGGAGGTTATGCAATTTTGTTAACTTATTGCATTAAAAAGAAATAGAGTTACTTATAGTGATAGCGTCTCTATCGACGAAAATGATTGAAATAAAAAGTGTGTCATTATTCCCCACCTTCTGTTCAATTTTGACATACCTTTTGGAGGAACATGATTCATCTGGGAGCAGGTGTTTGATTTATCAAACACACATTATCTATATTGTAGGGACTTGATTTATCAAGCCCACTTTTTGGAAATGGATACTGTTTCCCCTTTTCTATGGGTGTCATTTATCGGATGGTGTATTTCTTCACTTTTGTCAAGAGGGTTTTGCGGTCGATACCCAGGATTTTTGCCGTCTTGCTTTTATTCCCATGTTGAGATTGAAGAACAGTTTTAATATATTCCATTTCTATCTCATCAAGCAGTTTATACTTTTCCCCAGCCGGATGGAATAAAGAAGCGCTGGCACTGATTCCATGATACATTAGGTCCTCGAGTTCGATTTCATCTCCCTTGGAGAGTACAATAGCCCTCTCTACAGTGTTTTCCAATTCCCTGATGTTCCCTGGCCAATCATAGTCCGTCAATGCTTTTTTGACTGCAGGAGAGATGCTATTGATACTTTTTCTAGCTCTTTTATTGTATTTCTGTAAAAAATGATCGACAAGAAAGGGAATATCTTTCTTTCTCTCCCTTAAGAGAGGAAGATGAATAGGGACGACATTAAGACGGTAGAAAAGATCTTCCCTGAATTTTTCTTTTCTTACTAAATCTGCCAGATTTTCACTTGTGGCCGCCAGAATGCGAACATCCACTTTTATCGGTTTCGTGCTTCCAATACGAGTGACTTCCCGTTCCTGAATGACTCTCAAGAGTTTTGCCTGGATATTAAGACCTATGTTGCTGATTTCATCTAAAAAGATCGTCCCACCATTGGCCACTTCAAATCGTCCATGTTTTGTTTCATAAGCTCCTGTAAAGGACCCTTTCACGTGGCCGAAAAGTTCGCTTTCAAAGAGGGTTTCGACAAGTGCTCCACAGTCCACGACGACAAAAGGTGCATTTTTTCTAGGACTGTGGTTATGAATTTCTCTGGCAAGAAGTTCTTTTCCAGTACCGCTTTCTCCAGTGATAAGAACTGTGCTTTCAGAGGGGCTGACTCGTCTTACGATATCCAAGACTTTTTCTATAGCCTTGCTTTTACCGATGACCATATCAAATTCGCTTTTCTTCTCTAACTCTTCCCGAAAGTAAATATTTTCGAAATATACTTTTCGGCTTTCCAAAGCTTTCTTGACAATATGGCGCAACTCGCCAGGACTACAAGGCTTTGCTAAATAATTAAAAGCTCCTCGCTTCATAGCTTCAACGGCAGATTCAATGGTTGCGAAACCGGTTATGATGATTACAGGAGTCTCTGGGTTTTCTTCTTTTATTTTGCTGAGAATCCCCATGCCATCAAGGCCAGGCAATTTTAAATCTAGGAGAACAACGTGAAAGAACTCTTCCTTGAAGAACTTTAGCCCTTCCCTTCCATCCTTGGCTGCTTTGACTCCATATCCTTCTCTTTTGAGGACTTGACTGAAGGAATCCCGGATGGCATCCTCATCGTCTATGATTAAAATATTGGCTTTATCAGTCATCCTTATGTTCGCTCATAACCGGAAGTCCAACATTAAAAGTGGAACCTTTTTCCACTTCGCTTTTAACTTCTATCGTCCCCTGATGTTTTTGAATGATGCTGTAACTTATGGCGAGACCTAAACCAGTGCCCTTGCCGACTTCTTTTGTAGTAAAGAAAGGCTCAAAAAGTCTTTTTTGGTCTTCTTCCTTTATGCCATGACCTGTATCTGAAAATTTAATCTCTATAAACGTTCCATCCCCATTCAGAGACGTGCTGATAGTGAGAATTCCGTTTCCGTCCATTGCTTCTGCAGCATTAAGGATAATATTCACGAACACTTGTTGGAGTTGGGCACTATCAGCGACGATTTTAGGTAAATTAGATACATAGGACTTTTTTATTTTTATGTTTTGAAAAAGGGCTTGGCACTCCATGATTGAAAGTGATCTTTCCACGATTTCATTAATGTTGACGAGGGACATTTCTGGTTCTTTAGGACGGGCAAATTCAAGGAGACCTTTAACGATTTTCTTACACCGTGAAGTTTCTTTGACTATCTTTTTTAGGTTTTCATAATAAGGACTATTTTCATCTGTATCTTCGAGCAGCAGATGGCTATAAATAAGGACACCACCCAGGGGATTATTTATTTCATGAGCAATGCCTGCCGCTAATTTTCCAAGAGAAGCCAATTTTTCAGATTGAATGAGATGCGCTTGCATTTCTGTCAATTCTTTCGTTCGTTCTTCGACTTTCTTCTCCAGAGTTTTCCCCCATTCAATAAGTTTTTCATTAGCAGCTTCCAAGTCCGCTGTCATCTGGTTAAAAGAATCAGCTAAGTAACCTATTTCATCCTTTGAACTCACTTCAACCTTATGGGTCAAATCTCCCGAAGATATCTTTTGAGTGGCAACCACCATTTTCTCAAGAGGATTGGTAATCCTTGTTGTAGAAAAATAGAGTATAACCAACAGCAAGACAACACAGAGGGAGGCTATTATGATGAAGGTGAGCATGACCCTGTTAGTTATATCTAAATAAGGTTTTTCAAGCATGCCGACATAGAGGATACCGATAATTTTATTATTTATGTTTTTTATGGGTTCATATGCTGTTATGTACCAGAGGTTGACCACAAATGCCCTGTCAATCCAGGAGTTGCCTTCGATGAGCACGGCATTGTTAACTTCTTTTGAAACCCGTGTGCCTATGGCTCTTTCCCCGTTTTCATTGGGCACGTTGGTGGAAATCCTGAGGTCGTGCTGAAAAATTGTCGCGGTTCCTTTATCACGGCCCTTATATTTCTCTCCTTTATAGACAGTTCCTTTCACCCTATCAACAATTTCATAATTACGGTTGAGTAGTATTCCTCCATAGAGGGTACCGAGATGATTGCCTCTTTCGTCTACGATAGAAGAGGCTGCTTTCAACATCATTCCGTTTGTCTCTTTGTTTTCAGGTCTTGGAGCTGCTTTGGGAGTGTCGATAAATTCCATGTAAGCCTGATCTGCCAGATCTTTTCCTTCTTTAATCAGTTCTTCTCGAGGAACAATCTGAGGATAGGCTAAAACACCTTTTTTTGGGACCAATTTTATTATTTCATCTTGAGACTGATCATCGCCGATAACATCGGGGTTCCTGGTTCTAACAATCACAATTACTGTGGAATCTGTAAGGGTCAATATGTCCAATCCATATTCTTCTCTTACCCGGCTGAGATACCTGAAGAGAATATCTTTATTATTGTTTTTTGTAGCCCTCTTAATGCCTTCTCTTTCGGCAGTCAACCTGACAATTTCCTTTATATCGTTTAGCTTTTCGTTGAAAACCATCCAGGCTGCAGCCAGATCATGCTTAACTTTAGCTTGAGCTTGATCGATGAGGGTGTTCTTAATTAGCCTCGAGCCAAAACTTAAAGACAATAATCCTCCGATAATTATGACAATAAGAAACATAAGGATAATCTTTGTTCTTAAAGAGAAAGGTTGTAGACTCATGTTTAATTTTGAGGAAGTTTTATGTTTAAAATTAAGTATACTATAAAGAAAAAAAACGGTTCAACCTAAAATATATATATATCGAATTTGAAGGGTAGTTAGTTTTTTCTGCTTTCTTCCTGTTACTTGATAAAGCTATTGGCACAGTGATACTTATTTCCTCCTTTGACAAATATGAAAGTTTTTCTTGACAAGTTGAAAGTTTTGACTTAAATTATTAATGATAATGGTTTTCATTACCATTAAGAAAGGTTGTTATGCACAGTCCTCATAAATGGCGGCACAGATTCCGAGCGAATGTCTCTCGGTGGACTGTACCTCGAGAAATTATCCTTGATTTCTTAAGCCGGACATCAAAACACATGAGTGCCAAGGAAATCTACGCTTCTCTTTATAGAATGTACCCAGGCATTGGATTAACAACGGTCTACCGCACGTTAGATTTATTAGTCCGAATAGGGCTCATCAATAAGCTTACATTTGGTGATGGACCTAGCAGGTATGAGTTTAAATCTGAAAAAAAGAACGAACACCACCATCACCTCCTATGTACAAAGTGTGGGAGAATTATCGACTATAATGATTTCATGGGTGAAGAATTGAAATTAACGAAAAAAACAGAAGAAACTTTAGCCAAGAAATACAATTTTAAGGTTCAGGATCACAATATTGAGTTCTATGGACTGTGTGAGAAATGCCAATAAATCAATTATTAAAGAAAGGAGGTGAACAAGATGCCAAGAGGAGATAGAACAGGTCCTTGGGGCCAAGGCCCCATGACGGGACGAGGTATGGGTTATTGTGCAGGATTTCCTGGCCCGGGTTTTATGGCTCCAGGTCCAGGCTTTGGCTTTGGCCGTGGAGGATTCGGAAGAGGTTTTGGTGGAGGCTTAGGATTTGGAAGAGGCGGTGGATGGAGAAGAGCGGGATTTGGTGGTTTCGGGGGATATCCTTATCCTCCGGTGATGCCCTACGGAAATCCCTACGGGATGCCCTACGGATATCCTTCTTCCCCAGGCTACGGCTATCCTTATGGAATGAATTATGCACCAGAGTACCCTGCAGAAAGCCCAACCCCCGGAGCTCGACAGAAAAAATAGAAGAACCATATAATCCTTACGAAAGGAGGTGAAGAAAATGCCTTTTGGAATGGGACCAGCAGGATGGTATGCCTGGCCTCACATGTTCCACTGGATGAGATTCTGTTATCCGTGGCACACAGCACCTTATTGGGCACCCTTTCAACCCTTAACAAAAGAAGAGGAAGAGTCATTCCTCAAAGACCAGGCGAATATACTGGAAGAACAGCTCGCCCAAATTAAAAAAAGATTGGAAGAGCTAAAGAAACAAAGCAAGGAGGAAAAATGAGAAACAGACACAGATATATGTACCAGCTAACACGTTTGCCCGGATGGATGCGGTTCGGGTTTTCTCCAGGCTGGATAGGGAGAAGCCCAACGGGATTAGGTCCAGCTGCCCAATACCTGATGCACGGCACCTGGCCAACCCCTCAGATGGATTATGCCTCGCAGCAGGGACAGGTTCCTTTCTCGCCCACGCCCGGCTTTCCCCAGCCTGGATTCCCTACTCCGTATGATCCCTGGGGAGCTGCGGAATTTACTCCAGAAGAAGAGCTTAACTTCCTCAAAGCAGAAGCTGAGTATATGGAAGATGAACTTACTGCCATAGAGGAAAAAATCAAAGAACTCGAAGGAGAAAAAAAATGAAAATTGCAGTTACTGCTTCAACTCGAGAGCTTTCAAGCCCTGTTGACCCAAGGTTTGGAAGATGCGCCTATTTTTTGTTCGTCGATTCAGAAACCATGCAGTTTGAAGCTGTGGAAAATACCAATGTCGCCGCTGCAAGCGGAGCCGGCATCCAGTCCGCTCAGCTTGTTGCCAACCAAGGAGCAAATGTCTTGCTTACAGGAAGCTGCGGACCTAACGCCTTCCAGACACTCCAAGCCGCAGGAGTAGAAGTCATCGTCGGAGTCACAGGAACCATTCAAGAAGCCGTCCAACAATATAAAACAGGAAAATTTCAGCCCACAGCCCAGCCTAATGTTCCTTCCCATTTCGGCATAGGAACTGGTGGAGGCTCACCCGGGGGACCTGGCTCCGGGATGGGAGGAGGAATGGGTGGCGGTATGGGAAGAGGAATGGGTGGCGGCATGGGAAGAGGAATGGGTAGAGGCATGGGCAGCGGTATGGGACCCGGAATGGGATATGGCTTTCCACCTCAAGCTTCAGGAATGCCCCCCTCAAGCCCAAACATTCCCCCGGGATCTCCCGAAGAAGAGCTTCAGTATCTAAAACAACAAGCAGAAATGCTCCGTCAGCAAACTGAGAATATTTCGAAAAGAATCAAAGAGTTGGAGAAAAAAAACAAATAACATCGGAATAAACCAAAGGAGTCAAAGATGAAGATCGCAATTTCTACAGATCAAGGATATGTTTCAGCTCATTTTGGTCGCTGCCTGTCCTACACGATCGTTGAAATTAAAGAAGGAAAGGTATTAAGCAAAGAAGAAATTCCTAATCCAGGTCACGAACCCGGGTTTCTCCCTCAGTACCTGTCTGAAAAGGGAGTAACCTGCATCATCGCCGGGGGGATGGGTCCCCGAGCACAAGGCTTGTTTGCTCAGAAAAATATCGAGAGTGTCATTGGCGTCCAAGGGGCAATCGATGAAGTTATCGAAAAATTCATAAACCAGCAGCTCGAGGTTGGTGATGATTTATGCGGACACGGACATGGACTGGAAGAGCATCCTCCTTCTGATTCCCATGCTGAACATGTTCCTCAATCAAAAGGAAACAAAATCTGTATC
>JAUWJP010000224.1 GCA_030607635.1 Candidatus Aminicenantota bacterium | reverse complement strand
AGTTGCCAGCCCCACATCGAGCGAAATCTCAGCCACTTGAACTCGTTTTGCTTTTATTCTTTCAAGAATTTGAGGGGTGAAGTGAAGGCCTGCTGTGGGGGCGGCGATGGCCCCCTCATTACGAGCAAAAACAGTCTGATACCTTTCTAAATCCTGCTCCCTGAGCTCAACATTTTTCTTTTTGCGTTTTATATAGGGAGGAAGAGGAGCGAAGCCTATTTTCTTCAGCTTTGAGAGAACATCGCCTGAAGAAAATCGGATCACTCTTTTACCCTCAGGCTCGACTTTGGCGATTTTGCCCTCAAACCCAGGGGAAAAGGAGATTACATCTCCTGGTCTTACCTTTTTAGCCGGACGGCAGAGGACTTCCCACAAACCTTCTTGAGATTCCTTCAGGAAGAGAAATTCTATTTCTTTTCCTTCTAGGTTCCCCCATGCTCTTGCCGGGATGACTTTTGTGTTGTTAAGGATAAGAACATCTCCTTTATCCAGATAATCGGGAAATTCTTCAAATCTTGAGTGGATGATTTCGCCAGTTTGGCGGTGGAGAATCATCATCCTGGACTGTTCCCTTTTAGGGAGGGGTGTTTGAGCGATGAGTTCCTGAGGGAGATTGTAGTCAAAGTCAGCCGTAAGCATGTATGATATTGGCTTTTTTACTTTTTGCTTTCCTTAAATAGCTTCCCCTGAGGCGTGGATGAAGATAAGAGCCCTAAGTGAGTATAAGCCTTTTTCGTCACTCTGCGGCCTCGGGTTGTTCGTTCTAGAAAGCCGATGCGCATCAGAAATGGCTCATAGATAGATTCAATCGTGTCCTTTTCCTCATCGATTGCTGCAGCAATCGTGTTGATTCCCACCGGACCGCCGCTGAAGTTTTCGATGATAGTTAAAAGAATTTTCCTGTCCACTTCGTCCAGGCCGAGGATGTCAACTTCCATCATGTCTAACGCATTTGTGGCTTCCTTGCCTGTAATTTTTCCCTCGCCCTTTACATCAGCATAATCTCTTACTCGCCTTAATAACCTGTTGGCGACTCTGGGGGTTCCCCGGGAGCGATGGGCTATCTGGTCAGCTCCTTTATCATCGATTGCCACCTTAATGATTGAGGCAGACCTTTTGATTATCTTCGCTAAATCTTCTTTCCTGTAGTAATCCAGGCGGTGGATGATACCGAATCTTCCCCTTAAAGGAGGAGTTATGCGGCCAGCGCGGGTAGTTGCGCCGATCAGGGTGAATTTTTTAAGGTGCAATTTGTGACTCCGTGCACTCGGTCCTTGCCCGATGACAATATCCAACCTGAAATCTTCCATGGCTGAGTAGAGAATTTCTTCAACAGAAGGATGGAGGCGATGGATCTCATCCAGGAAAAGAATTTCTTTCATCTGCAGATTTGAAAGGATAGCGGAAAGGTCGCCTATCCTTTCGATGACCGGCCCTGATGTGGGCTTTATTCCCACACCCATTTCATTTGCAATCAGATAGGCAAGGCTGGTTTTTCCCAATCCAGGAGGTCCGTAGAGGAGAACATGATCAAGGTGCTCGTCTCTTTTTTGCGCTGCTTCGATAAAGATTTTCAGGTTTGACTTAACGGTTTCCTGCCCAACAAACTCTTTGAAGTTTCTGGGCCGGAGACTGTCTTCAAAAAGAAGGTCTTCTTTTGTTTTGACAGGACTGAGAACAGCTTCCATCTTCTTTCCTTTTTTATATTTTTGCCATTCTTTTCAGGCTTTCTCTGAGAAGTTTTTCGACGTCCGCGTCGGGGGAAAATGTTTTTATGGTCTCCTCCACGATTCTTTCAACTTCTTTCCTTTTGAAGCCAAGGTTCATAAGGGCTGAGATCAAGTCCTCTTTTTCCTGGGAGCCCTTAACCTCCAACATCTTTTCTTTCTCTTCGAGTTTTTCCTGGAGTTCAACGGCAATGCGCAAGGCTGTCTTTTTTCCGATTCCAGGGATGAGAGAAATGCGAGCCACATCGCTTCGTTTGATGGCATCTTCAAGATCTGATGCTTCGATTCCGGAGAGAATATTAAGGCTGAGCTTTGGGCCTATTCCTGAAATGCTGATTAATTTAAGAAAGATTTCCCTTTCATCCTCGGATGAAAATCCATACAGGGAAAGGGAATTGTCAGTAACATGGGTGTAGATGAAGAGCTCAACTATTTCGTTGAGATCTCCCAGCTTTAAATATGTGGAAAGGGGAATCCAGACACAATAACCGACGCCTCCGATATCAAGGACGACCTGATTGGAGGACTTTCGAATCATGTTTCCTTTAAGATAAGCAATCATTATCTCTTTTTCCTCTCTCCTTCTGATTCCTCTATTTTTTGGTAGAAAATTCTCGAGTTTAAATGGCAGAACGCGGTTGCCAGGGCATCAGAAGTGTCTGTCTCAAGCTTCTTGTCTTTAATGTTGAGCAGTGTTTGAACCATAATCCTCACTTGATTTTTATCAGCCTGACCGTAGCCTGTAACCGCTTTTTTTATCTCCAAAGCAGAATACTCAAATAGCGAACAGTTATGGGAAGCAATAGCTACCAAAATAGCGCCTCTTACCTGACCGAGGGTGATAACTGTTTTGACGTTCCGTGCGTAAAAAAGATTTTCAATGGCCACCTCATCGGGTTCAAATTCGGCTATAAGATCATCTATGCGTGATTTTATTTCGTTTATTTTATGGTGGAAGAGCTTCCGGCGAGATGGTTTGATAACTCCGCAATTAAGGACGGTGTAAGTGTTATTGGAGTATTCGATGATACCGAATCCTGTAGATTGAATACTAGGATCGATTCCAAGGACCCGCATAAAAGTTATTTTTTAGCCAGAATATCTGGCAATTTCCTCTTCATCTATATCAAAGTTGGCCCAGACATGCTGGACATCATCATGATCTTCTAGTTCTTCCATCAGCCGCAGGAGCTGCTGGGCTTGCTTTCCCTCCAATTTAACATAATTCTGAGGAATATAGGCTAAGTTGGAAGCAGCTAACTCTATGTTGTGTTCTTTCAAAGCATTGACCACTGCTTCATAATTGTTTGGTGAGGTAAAAATTTCATAGTTGCTGCCGTCCTCCCTTAAATCCTCTGCTCCCGCATCCAAGACAATATCCAAGAGCTCATCCTCTGATGCTTTTGCCTGCTCGACAATGATGTATCCTTTGCGTTTGAACATCCAGGCGACACATCCAGATTCGCCGATGCGGCCATTGTTCTTGGTAAAGACATGCCTTAACTCAGAGATTGCTCTGTTTTTATTGTCAGATAAAACTTCCACATAGATCGCCACACCACCTACACCGTATCCTTCGTAGACGATCTCTTCGTAGTTTACCCCTTCCAGCTGCCCTGTGCCTTTCAAAATGGCTCTTTTGATGTTATCTGCAGGCATGTTTACTGTCTTGGCGTCAGCGATAGCTTTTCTTAATCGGGGATTGGTATCCGGATCACCCCCGGCGCTACGCGCAGAAACGGATAATTCCCGGATAATTTTTGTGAAGAGCTTACCTCTTTTGGCGTCGTGGGCAGCTTTTTTGTATTTTATAGAATGCCACTTTGAATGGCCTGACATTTTATCTCCTTCCGATTAAGTCAAAAAAATTCTAACACAAATAATTGAGGCTTGCAATAAAGAGAAAATTTGGATTT
>JAUWJP010000150.1 GCA_030607635.1 Candidatus Aminicenantota bacterium | reverse complement strand
GAAAAAACCGCTGAAAGATGCGGAAGATAGTTCCAAAAGAAATTTTAGTGGAGAAGATGAAAAAAAGGATGAGGAGAACAAAAAGAACAAGGTAAGTTCCAACATGGTCAAAATACCGAATCAAAAAAGAAGATACTAATTCACCGCTAAAACCTCCGCCTGAAAGCTCAGTTCCTCCCAGAGAAAACCTTGGGAACAGCATGAAAAAAAGGGAACTGACGATGAGAACAAGAAAAAGAACCCCTGCAGTTTTTAGGATGAATCGCTTCTCCTTCTCGGAAGAGAAAGTCTGGAGACCAAGGTAAAAAAACGCTAAAGGCAGAAGGAAAGAAGCGAGTCCTAAAACTTGAAGTATAGCATCCGAGAGGAATGCGCCAACTCTTCCCGTATAATTATGGATTTTTTGACTGGCATCAGAAACATTTGCCCAACCTGTGTTGGTCCAGGAAGGGTCCCGTGAATCATAGCTTATGAGGCTTATAAAGATGAAAACAGCAAAAAAAATGAGGAAGATTCCGGTTATTTCAATAGATCGGATTCCCCTTTTTTTGAGAAACTTTAGAGAAGACGCCTCTAATATATCCCTTCTCTTCTTTCTCATTGTCAGAATTATATCATATTTATATTGTTTTACTAAATGCAGGGATTTAATTTCTTGTAGGGGCTTGTCTTATGTAGGGGTTTGTCTTATGTAGGGGCTTGATTTATCAAGCCCACCTTTTTGAATATATAAATAAACTGAACGGTTTTAATTTTTCTTATGTAGGGTTTCTTTTCTTGTAGGGGCTTGATTCGCCATACACGCACTCTTCTTAACGTGGGGATTTGTTTTCTTGTAGGGGTTTGTCTTATGTAGGGGCTTGATTTATAATGCACGCCTTATCTTTTGTAATAACAATAATGTGTGTTTGATGAATCAGGCACATACAGAATTTATTCTTCTATTTGATAGAAAAAATTAAAGAGAGCCACAAACTGGTAAATTGACAACTGTTCGGGGCGGAGATTTCTCTCTAGTCCAAATTTATCAAGTGCCTCGTCTATTAGAGGTAGCGGGAAATTGAGTTTTTCTAAATTCTTGCGAAGAATTTTTCTTCTGTGTTTGAAAACCCCTTTTAAAAATTGTCGAAAGAGTTCTTCCTGCTCTATCAAAAAGAGAGGATGGTCTCTTCTCTTTAAAGAAATCAAGGCGGAGTGAACTTTAGGAGGAGGAGAGAAACTTCCTGGGGCAACGAGAAAAAGGAGCTTGGTAGAAAAATGAATCTGGAATAGGATAGAGAGAGGAGCATATTTTTTTGACCCGGGCTGGCCGCAAATTCTTTCCGCCACCTCTTTCTGGAGAAGAAAGATACACTCTGAAAAGAGCTCTTTCTCTTGAAGCACTTTAAACAGCAGCGGGGACGAAAGAGAATAGGGCAAGTTTCCCGCAAGTTTCACCTTATTTTTAAAATTTTGCGCTTTTATAAGGTTGCTGAAATCAACTTTCATGATATCTTCTTCTAAGATCGTTAAATTCGGAATGTTTTTTTTCTGGAGGAAAGGAATAAAAGATGGATCTTTCTCGATGGCGATAACCTTTCCTGCTGTTGCTGTCAGAGGAAATGTTAGTGCTCCCTTACCTGCTCCTATTTCGATGATAAGGTCATCTTTCTGCGGAGAGATGTGAAGAATGATCTTTTTTAGGACGGCATGATCTTTCAAGAAATGCTGCCCCATTGCCTTTATTTTAGTTCTTTTCAACACTTTTGACCTGAAGAACTAATACAAACGCAGTTTTCATTGTTATATTGTCATGGCGAACGACCGAAGGGAGCGTATCAATTTAACCAGGAAAAAGGTTGAGATTGCTTAGCCTGTTCCGAGCAAAGCGGAAGGATCTTTTTCGCTCCTCGCAATGACATTCTATTTAGTGCGTTTGTATTAGGTCATTTTCTGGATTTGTGGATCCAGCCGTTGAAGAAAGCCACAGCCAGCGCGGCTATGATGGAGGCTGCCCCGATGGAATACGTTAGAGCAATCCCGTAGTTATAAATTAATATCGGAGCTGCTGCTGTAATAAATCCTCCTCCCAGCATGGGTTCATATAGGATTTGTTTGAAGCCAAAGGATTTTGCCGCTGGCGTCTTGAAGTTCGGATCAGCAACGCGAAGCAATAGAAGACCCAGTGCTGTGACTCCCGTCTGCATACCATATTCGGTGATACTCCGTTCGAACCAGGCATCGGGAAGCATACGCGGCGCAATAAACCATGTGGCAAAAAGGATCCAGACCAGACCGACAACCATCAAAATCGAAAACGGCAAGAAATAGGCAAAAAACACATCCAGCTTTATGGAAGCGATGGCCGATATTACCAGGAAATCGAGGGCCAGTCCCAGGATGCGGTCGAATGTCTGTCTATCCAGATACTTAGAAAGTCCGGTTTTACCGGCGAAAATCTGGATAAAAAGACCTCCCAGCATGGCCAGTGGAAAGAGCGGGAAGGCTTTAAACAGGTCGGGCTCCATGTTGGCGCTCAGGCTTTTGATGCCTTTGAGCATAAACCATCCGATGAGAATCGCTACACCGACCCATGCGGCATGAAAGGCAAAAGGTTCAAGGGTATCAGGGGATATGGTAGTGATCGAACCAGGCGCTCTCTTATCTGGAGGTATCAGCCCTCGGGTTTCCGCCCGTGACAACAACTTCGGTGATTTGATGACTTTTGTGTAGCCACGCCTTGCGGCCAGATTGATCATGGCCATTCCGAAGACCACAGCGCTGATCACGCCAATTGTTGCGGACATCAAACCAAGGTCAGACCCGGCTTGGAAACCGAGTTGATCGAATGCTTCGGCCATCCCGGCCGCAGTTCCGTGTCCTCCCGAGAAACCGATTTCGAGAAGGCAGCCGAAGAAATGGGGGACGCCGAATACCGGCGTGAGCAAAATGACGGAGATTCCCACACCGACCATATACTGCCCCATGCCCACAAGCCACCCATAGCATAATTGCGGTCCTCCTTCTTTCCAAATCGACTTAAAGGAAGGAACGGCAAATCCGAGAAACAGACAGGCAAACACAACATTGATCAGTCGGCCCGGATAGAGCGACCAGGCGTTCATAATCTCCTGGGGGATGAAGGTGAAGAGGTGCTGCCCGCAGACATAGGGCCCGAGAAGAAGCCCTATAAATCCGGCAATAACCGAGGCGGGCAAAAAGAGTCTCTGAAGCAAGACCAACCTTGTGCGTAGATATTTACCAACAAGAAGCAGAAGACTCAGCCAGCAAATATCTATCATCAGGTTTGTCAGTTGAGCGCCAGTTATTTCCATTACATGTTTCCTTATGCAAGAAAATTGGAATTCATATCGTATTCAAATTGATTCTGCCTCATTTACTCAAGAAGCACTTCATGAAAATGTTGTTTTTATCTTTTTGTCATCGTTCTCAG
Organism: Candidatus Aminicenantota bacterium; assembly: GCA_030607635.1. Lineage (GTDB taxonomy): Bacteria > Acidobacteriota > Aminicenantia > Aminicenantales > Aminicenantaceae > SOIV01. The sequence continues at coordinate 1,507 of JAUWJP010000150.1, read as the reverse complement.
CGCGTTTGAAGTGCATCTCTCAGTTCAAAGGTGGCGGATGGAGTTCTTTCTCTGAGTGGGCGATGACTGTCGCCGCAGCTACATCACCTGTGATATTGATAACGGTGCGGGACATATCCAGGATGCGTTCCACACCTAGGATGAGTGCGATGCCTTCCAGGGGGATCCCCACTTGTCTGAGAACGATAACCAGCATGAGCACACCCATAGCTGGTGCTCCGGCAGCTCCGATGGAGGCGAGCGTTGCCGTGAGAACGATTGCCAGCTGGTCGCCGATTCCCAGATTCATGCCATAGACCTGGGCGATAAAAATGGCTGTTACTCCCTGATAAAGAGCTGTTCCGTTCATATTTATGGTCGCACCCAGCGGAAGGACGAAGCTTGAAATCTGCTTTGAAACGCCGATGTTGTCTTCCGCGCATTCCATGGTGACAGGCAGTGTAGCGGAACTTGAGCAAGTGCTGAAGGCAATCAATTGAGCCTGGATAATCCCTTTCCAGAACTTAAAATAGGGATATCTTGTGAAGAGCCAGACAATAGCCGGGTAAGTCAAAGCGAGGATGAGCAGCCCTCCGATAACGACCGCGGAATATCGGATAAGGGACATCAATATATCCACGCCGAATGTGCCCACAACTGCAGCGATGAGGGCGAAGACAGCAAACGGAGCGATCTTTATCACAATCTCGACGATTTTAACCATGATGTCATTTATTGCTTCGAAAAACGAAATGACCGGCTTCATTTTTGCCTTGTTAAGAAGAGAGATGACCACACCCACAAACATTGCTATAAAGATGATCTGTAACATGTTAGCCCTGACAAATGAATCGGCTGGATTGTCAGGAATGATGTCGAGGAGCACTTCCCCTATGCTATGCCTCTCCTCGGCACGTATTGCCTGCATGTCTGCGGTCTCCCCGTAGCTCGCCTTGAGTTCAGCCCGAACGTTTTCAGGGAGATTGCTGCCGGGTTGCAGGCTGTTAGCCAGAAAAAGGCCTAGGGCAACAGCCGACACATAATAGGCAATATAGAAAGCGAATGTTTTGGTGCCAACACGCCCCAGTTTGCGCAGGTCGCCGAGAGACGCAACCCCGACCAGTAATGAGGCAAAAATCAGAGGGATTACAACCATTTTTATAAGACGGATAAAAGCCGTCCCCACAGGGCGGATAACCGCTGCATCCGGACCGAAGATCACACCAGTAACAGCTCCGAGAATCAGCCCAACGAAAATCTGTGTAGGTATGCCTGTTCGGCGAAGGGTTGTTAAAATCAAGATAACAATGGCTGCAAGCATCAGCAGGATCTGGATGATTTTGATGCTGAGTGCGTCTGCCGGGTGGCCTAGAGTATAAGAAATAGCAAAGAGAGCAACGGCAGCAACTGCTCCGGCGATTCGCCTCATGAGTCCTCCTTACGTCCAGGGTAGGTTTTGGCCAGATAATGTTATTGCACTGTTTATGCCTAAAGTCAATATTTCAGGAAATTAAAATTCATAATATCT
>JAUWJP010000226.1 GCA_030607635.1 Candidatus Aminicenantota bacterium | reverse complement strand
TCATCGGAGAATAAGAATTTCCATCGATTCTCGCGAGCAATCTATCTCAGTCTAATATAGTAAATCTCTCTGAATTAAATCTAGACAAAAAGTGTCACGTCAGCTTGCTGCGCCTGCTCGATAAAAGTAGCTACTCCGACGCATTGGGCAACCTCATCTATCATCTTTTCCTTTGGAATCTCCATAACTTCCATACTCATCTGACCTCCGTAGAGTTTTACACCGAGATCGAGTGCGGTCTTTCTGAGCTCTGCCAGAGTGGGGACGTTCTTGGCATTCATCATCTTTTTGAACATCCAGCGTCCTATTCCGCCGAAGCTCATTTTGCTTGGACTGGCTCGGTTGATGTCTCCACCGTAGAATAAGCCAAACAAACGTCCTAAAAGACTCTTCCCAGTTTTGACCTTTTTCTTTAGTGCTCGAAGACCCCAGAAGGTGAAAAACCTTTTTACTTCCATGTTCGAGGCTGCTGCTCCAGTTGCTATGGAAAAAGCTGCGAACAATTTATCCATTTCGCCGCTGAAAATGACCATTGAGAGTTTTTTTCTTTTTTCTTCTGCCATTGGTAATAAATCTCCCCTTAAATTAAAGCTACGAGAAAAAGATCCTTTTTTTCATCAGGATTTCATCTTTTTTTTGCACTATCCTTTTCTATGATCTTATTATAATTATATACTATAATTATTATCTTTTCAATAGGAAATACGGGTACTTTCTTGTTATTTGCTTTGCAGAGCAGGCTATTTTAAGAGAGGTGATTTTGACTAAGGAACCTCACTTTTTTAAAATAGTCATTAATTTAGGAAATATTGACCCCACTCTCTTCTTGTATTCGAAATAATCATCCCCAAATTTCTTCTGAATCTTAAGCAGATCGTTTTTTTCTTTCACAAACACACTTTATTCTTTTCAATGGGCAATAGGAAAGTATCCAGGAAGATGAATTGCTGATTTATCAAAATCACCTGTCTATACGGCGTGCTTATTGGGTGAACCAATAATATAAAAAAACTGATTCCCTTCGAGCTTTTTACTTTATCCCAGGATAGAGCAGAGAATTGAGCAGGAATTTGTAAGTGCCGTGGGATTGAGCGCGGAATTGACAGCGAATGCCGATAAGAATGATGTGACCTTTCTTGTACTTCACATCGACAACAGCTGCTTTGCGCGAAATCATATCTTCTCCCAGGAGCCATCCGCTCAAAAGGATGTTTTCTTCGGGGTAGCTGGCAACGACTTTTCTATCCCATTCCCCTGAGGGCACCCAGGTAGTAAAGGCCGGGCTTCGAGAGAACATAGCTGCCGCTTCTTTGGGCAGCCCGTAACCAACAGGAGATTTGTTGTCGACTTTGATTTTTAAAAGAGATGTAGGACAGAGGAATTTGCTGCGGTCAACTTTTTCCAGGGCATTCCTGGCTGGGGCTTTGAACTCTTTAAATACCAGGCTAGAGGCACCGTTGAGAGTAACGAGGATGCCTCCTTTTTCAACAAAACTCTTCAAGGCTTCTACACCTTCTTTTCCTATACCACCTTCATATTCGGGAGGAGGGGTCGTGAAGTAGCGCGCCCAACGGGAAGTGGGATCGGGTTTTCCGTTTTTTATTATCTGGTGGCTCTCATCAGCAAAGACGATAACATCATAGTTTGACTTCAAGTCGACTTTCTTTTTCGTCTTTCCTTTCTGGGTTCCTTTGAAGTCTTTGTTGTGCAGGGTTTTGTAAGGTACACCCAGATCATCAAAGACATACCTCGTCCAACCCTCATCCATGTTGGATGCCCAGGATTGGTAAAGGCCGATCCGATGATTTTTCAATGTAGTTTTGGGAATATCAGAAATACTTTCAAGCCCATACGCCTTGAGATGCCATTTTTCTAAAAGACCTGAGAGAAGTTTCTGGACTATTGGAGTATTCTTGATGATGAAACTTCCGGCAGCAGCCTTGAATGCTTTTTCCTTTATTGTCTCTTTGGAACGGTACATCTCTGGCTTTTGTTTAAGAAGAGTAAAGGCTACGGAATAGGAGGCATTCTGCCGGGAATCAAGGACGATATATGAGGAAGATTTTGCTGGATATGCTACAGAAGGGTAGGGAACTTTTTCCAGTTTTTCGAGCTTTGCCTTAAAAGTGTTTTCGATCCGGTCACAAGCGACTCCCATCTGGAGGGGAAGAGTCCAGCCTGCATTATCATAAGGAGGAATAGGCGGGCCGCCAGGATATTGACGGATATTCGGATACTTTTGTTTCTCGAGGAGAGCCTGGGCATAGGGCTTATAGGGCTGGGACATCTTTACGACAAAAGAGCCAGCCGGGTAGAGCTTGCCTGCTGCGATAAAATTTTCTTTGGCTTGATGGATTTCAACTCCGCCAAACATAAGGACGTCAAGCATCCGTAGGGTTGTAGGGTAGTCGCGCTGTTTGCTTGGGATGACGAAGGCAAAGGGTTCGCCTTTTTCTCTTATTTCGATGGAATTTTTATACATCCTGTAAAAGTTGTACAAGAAATCTTCTTTGTGAAGATAAGCTGTTTTTATCAGGCTAAAAGAAAGAACGAGCTCGTAGTCCACCAGGTCTCTTAACCTCCACCAACCTCCTGGCCAGGGATCCGGGAAATTCATTCGTTTTTCAACGTAGGATTGGGAGACTTCTGTTGGTTCGATGTATATCGGAGTGGCTATTTTGACAGAAGCCATTTCACTCAGGAGACCTACAACATTATGGAGCCAGGAAGTGTCATCGCAGGCGCCGATCCACCAGCCTGTAAAGCTTCTTCCATGGACAACGCCTTTAAAGCCATTCTTCTGCAGGTCATAGGACATGTTTGCTCCGCAGAGGTTGACGCTGCGCCAGAGGAGGGGCTGGACATTGGGAACAGGAGGGTCCATAAAGGGAGGGATAAATAGTCGGGCGCCGGTTGAACCCATCTGGTGTTCATCCATGTGAATCTGCGGAAGCCAGTCATGGTAGAGGACTTTGCTGACAGCTTTTGTTTCAGAAAGATTGAACATAAACCAGTCACGGTTGTTGTCGTGACCTGAGTACTTTTGATACAGCCAGGGCATGCGGCCTCCTTCGTATTTGGTGCCCACATATTTTCGATACCAGTCTGTAACCATTTTCTGACCGTCAGGATTTGATGTCGGAACGAGCAGGACGATAACATCATTTAGGACTTTATCTGCATTAAAGGGAGTATCTCCTGTTGCTAATTTATGGGCAAGTTCCATGGCCATTTGGGAGGAGGCGATTTCTGTAGCGTGGATGTTGCATGTTATGAGTAGGATAACCTTGCCTTCTTTCGAAAGCCTTTTGGCTTCTTCAGGTGATAAGGTTCTGGGATCTCTCAGCTTTTTCACAATTCCCCGATAAAAGTCCAGTTTGCCCATGTTTTGCTCGGAGGTAATAACCGCCAGGATCATCGGCTTGTTTTCGCTAGAAACACCGATATTTAAAACCTTGACTTTTCCGGATTCTTGATCAAGCTTTTGGAAATAAGCCTGGATCTGGTTGTAGTCAGCCAGTTTGCGGTCAGCACCAACCTTAAACTTTAAAAAGGCCTCGGGTGATGTCTGTGCACTTAAAAAGTAGGGCAAAAGAAATA
>JAUWJP010000143.1 GCA_030607635.1 Candidatus Aminicenantota bacterium | reverse complement strand
TATTGTGACTTTTTTTACTTCATAAGTACTAGAAGGAAACATTCCCAAGCATAAGCCGGAGCTCTCCAAACGGGTGATTTTACCTTTTTTATCGATAATAAGGGGAGGATTATGACCAGCATTGATATATTTTAGCTCACCATTTTCTTTGTTTAGCTCGCAAAAGAAAAAAGTTATAAAACCATTTGGGGCAGAACTGCGGTGGACAAAATTATTCAGTTTAACAGCCATCTCCTCTATATTGTATCTAGCGTGAACCTCTGATTGAAGAGCTGCCCTTAATGAAGCCATGAGGAGTGAGGCACCCCATCCTTTTCCGGCAACATCAGCAATAACAATCCCCAAACGAGAAGCGTCGATGTCGATAAAATCATAATAATCCCCGCCAACTTGATAACAGGGGGTATTATAGCCAACAATTTCAAATTTTTTGCAGGGTGGATTTTCTTTAGGGAGAAAGTCTTCCTGAATCTTGGCAGCTAAGGCAAGCTCTTTTTCCATCTTTTCTTTCTCGATGGCTTGATCTATAAGCTTAGCATTTTCGATTTTGACTGCAGCCAAATTAGATAAAAGAGTTAAAAGCTTGAGATCCTCATCTTTGAACTGCTCAAGGTTCGATATCCTGTCTGAATAGATGATTCCTATGATTTCCCTGTTATTCCATAAAGGAACACACATTGCCGAATGGATATTGAATTTAATAATGCTTTCCATGGCTTTGAAACGAGTGTCAGCCATGGCATCAGAAGTTAGGACTGAGGAATTCTTATCAACAGCCATATTTATGATACTCTGGCTTAGCAGAATCTTTTGATCCTTAAGGTTCTTATCGTTGACACGAATCACTTTGGGAATGAATTGAGCAGGATTGCCTTCTCTTAACATCAGAATCCCTCTGTCCATAGGAAGATTTGCACAAATAAGATCCATGATGTTATCCAAGAGTTCGTTTAGAGGCTGATGAAGAAGAAGGGCTTTACTAACTTCACTCATTATAGAGAGAGCTCTATGCTCTGTTCTGACCTTTTCCAAATCCACAGGTGCCAGGCTGCCTTTCATAGTTGTATCAATTTCGCTTTTGGTTAAAAGTTCTTCAACCTGCATTATGGTATTTACATTTGCCGAGGAGGTGGGCGCCTCCGTCATTTCTACATGAGTGGGGATTTCCTTATCGAAGACAATCCTCGTTGACCCAACAAGGACTTCATCTCCTTTTTTAAGTTCGACCTCGGCTTTAATCTTTTTGCCGTTTAGGAAGGTTCCGTTCTTGCTGCCATTATCCCGAACTGCCCAACCCTCTTCCGAAGGATAAATGTAAGCATGCTTCCCTGAACAGAATGGGTCAAGAATGTTGATTTCATTATCAGCAGAGCGGCCAATAGATATTCTATCTTTTTTAAGAGGAATGGAGTAATCCTCTCCTTTTTTTTGATAAACATATAGTTTGGGCATCTTAATCTGCGCAAACAATTATAAAACTAATAAGTGAATAATTTCAAGGAAATTCAGCCTTTTTGGGGTCAGACCCCACTATGTGATCCCCATGGATTGATATTATGCTTCAGAAATTTCCATTTTCTCCAAAATCTTGAGCATTTTTCTGCCTTTCTTAACTTTATCTTCAAAAGGAATATCCTCGATCAAAGGCAGGAAAACTCCCATTATTTCTTTCCTTACAATGTTGTCCAGAAGTTCTATAGAATAGTCTATTGCTTTTTTTGTTCCAGTAGTAATATTTTGATAAGCTTTGATGATATCTTCCCGGGGATAGATGAGACTTAGCAATTCAAAAATATACTTGAGAGATCGAGCTAAATTATTCTCTAAATCTTTGGCCAAGAACTCTTTTTTCTTGCTGGCTTTTAAGTCATGAATTTCTTGCAAAATCATGTAAGATTTTTTTATTTCCGGTATTATTTGAGGCACTACAATCTTTTCTCGGAAATGAATTTGAGGTTTTTCTGATCTCATCTTATACATAGCGCTGACGATTTCAGATTCCACATCCCTGCTTTCTTTTCTTAATTCCAAGGCTAATACCTCTGCTGCTCTTTGAGCGCCTGTTTGAGCCAAGATGTCCGGTATAGCCTTTCTTAATCGCGTATCTTCACTCGGATCCCCCAAATAATCTTTTAATGTGCCTATAATTTTAACTCCATATTCTACTAAAGCTTTATTGGCAACTCTCTGGATGGAAGGATTTTTTAAATTTTGAATTATAAAAGGCACAAACTCCCGCTTTTTAAGCTTTCCAGCGCTCTCAAGAGCATAACTGACAACTTCTGGCGATTTATCCCTGAGCAGTTTACTTAGATTATGGATGACGGAAGTAGTTGGCTCCATTATTCCCATAACCTTGGCTGCCTCCATCCTGGAAACTTCTTCCTCATTACCTTCCTCACTTACTATTTTATCGAGATGGCCTTTCATCAGTTCTTGATAAACATTCAGGGACATGATTTCCTTTACCTGGACATCAAGACTTTCCTCATCGAGAGAATCTTCGATTTCCGGGATTAGCACCTCCCCATCTACTTCAAAAAGGGAATCCATGGAACTCGCTCTTACTTCATCAGATTTATATGAAATTATATTTCTCAGCTTAGAACTCAACTTTTCTTTTTTGACAAGGTCAAAAAGATTCATTGCATACAGAACCGAACTCCTTTTTTTGCTCTCAAGGGTGTCGAAAACCAACTTTGTCATATCAATATCAATCTTTTCTGCAACAAATTTATCAGCATCATGCCATTTTATCTCGAGGTTTCTTTTCACAATATTCACATATTCCTTGGTAATCAAGATATTGAGAATAATCCAGATAAGGATAAATATGATGGCGATAATGCTTATATATTTTATCTCAAAGCTCAAAGCTGAAAAAAACAAAAGAATCAGAAGAGCTGCAATGCCTTTAGCAAACTTATTGACGAACATATCGATGAATACTTTTGCTTTGTACTTGATCTCGGGAGGGATCGGGATGTAAAGCAGCTCCCTGACAGATTGGTTGAGTGAATGAGCAAGACTTTTATCAGTTCCCTTGATGATGAGAGCCCAGTAAATCAGAGCAAAAGGGAAAATGAAAATTACACCAGAGAAAACCAGCAAAAAAAATGGGGCAACTAAAAGAGCGACCCGGATTCCAAAATTTTTCAAGATACGGCTGGTTGAGAAAACATGAAGCAGATTAGAAAAAACAAGAAATACGGTAAAAAACATGCCAAGAAAAGCGGTCCTCGCATCCTTGTTCGGATAGGCATCTTCGACGAAATAATTGAACTGAAAATCAATCAAAGTTGTAACAATAATGGCCACAGCCATAATCCCGGTCAAGAGGATTAAATGCCGGTTTTTTCTCAACAAGCTAAAGCTCTTGCCGTATCCAATTTTTGGCTTCTTCCGCTCTTCGGATGGCTTAATTTCTTCTTTTTTTTCGCTTTGAATGATTCTATGAACACGATTGACTATTACGAGACAAATGCCAAGCATAAAAGGGCAAATTAAAAGAAGATTTTCGGTTCCGACTATTTTAGACAGAGAAGTAAGGAGAGCTCCTGCAACTCCACCTAAAAGTCCTCCGCCCACTAAAAAGCCAATCAGCCTTTTTGCTTGACGAGGATTATAAATATCGTTGATTAGTATCCAGAACTGGGTGACCGAGGTAACCAAGAATATATCTGCCCAAAACCAGAATACCATAGAAATCCAATTCCAATATGCAAGAGGCAACCAATTCCTTCCTTGAGTGAAAAGCAACCAGAAAACTAAAAGACTCGTAATGAAAAAAACCAGGCTGATAGATATGTATACGTGTCTCTTCAGAACACGCAGCAGCCTGGAGTTTAAAGTGACAAAAAATCCTATCAGGATGGCTGTCAAAAGATAAGCATAAGGGAGTCTCCTGTATGAAAGCTTCTCCAGGAAATCGGAAATCTTGACCAGTTTGATGATGTAGGCAGAAGAAGTGATCATAAAAAAATAAAAAAACAGAAGCACAGAGGTAGAGCTTTCTTCGGGTCTTACATCAGCAAATCGTGATAAAATTTTATGAAGCAAGTTCTTGGCCATGAAATTCTTTACCTTTTAGGAAAAGTCTTCAGGAGTATCCGGCATCTTTTCACCCTTTCCTCGAGGGGGAGGTCTTCGATAAGCGGAAAAACTACATCTCTAATTTCTTTAGGCAATATATTATCAAGAAGTTCAAGAGCATAATCCACAGAATCCTTTGTTACGGTTCTTATATTCTGGTAGGCTCTAAAGATATCTTCATGAGAGTAAATGAGCCCCAATAATTTAAAAATATTCATCATGGAAGCGGCCAGGTTCTCTGCTAATTGTTCGCTCATCTTCACCTTTTTAGCTTTAGATTTTGCATCGTAAAATTTAATGAGAATCTGGTAGTATTTCTTTATTTCTTTGAATATTTTAGTCTTGATAATCTCTTCCTGGACCTGAATATCGGGCTTTCCAGAACGAATCCTATCCAAAGCATCGATGAGCTCAGGGTCCATATCTTCATCATCTTCTGCTAATTCCCAGGCCAAGAAATCCGCAGAATCTTGAATAGGAATGCGAGCTAAAACTGAAGCCACTTCTTTCCGCAGCCCAACATCCTCGTCAGAATCTCCTAAATAATCTGAAAGAGACCCAACAATTTTTTCCCCGTATTTTTCAAGGGCAGTACAGGCATCTTCCCTGGCTAAAGGATTACGCAATTTATAGATTAAGCCGGGAACATGCTCTCTTCTCTTTAGCCTTGCCGCGCTTTCAATAGCGTATTTGCTCACTTCTGGCGATTCATCTTCAAGAAGTTCCTCGAGTTTCTGATCGAGAGGAGAATGAGATTCCATTAATCCTATAGCCTTGGCCACTTCCATCTTTGATGTCTCAGTGTCTCCAGTCTCATCAACCAGGACTTTATCAATGTATCCCTTCATCACTTCCTGATAAACATCCAGGGACATTATCTCTTTAACCTCTTTTCCCAGAACTTCTTCACTTAACATATCATCCGTTTCAGGAACTAAAGTTGTCTCCCCGGATTCAAAAAGACCCCCTAATGAAGAAACTTTCCTTTCATCCACTTTATAAGAGATTAATTTTTTCACTTCAGGGGTGAGTTTATCT
>JAUWJP010000104.1 GCA_030607635.1 Candidatus Aminicenantota bacterium | reverse complement strand
CTTAAATATCGGGCTGGTTGCCAGAACAAACCTTCATCGAGGAAAAAGGATGGAAAAGATAATCAAAAAAATAGACAAAGCATGCGGTAAACTGAAGGGAAAATTTCGGCGGGGAAAAATTTCGCGACAGAAATTCGTAGATGGTTTGAAGAAACTACGGTTTATGGACGATGAAGGAAGATTATGGATGATTGGGGCCCGGAGCAGTAAGTGGTATTATTTTGAAGGAAAAGACTGGATTGAGTCAGATCCCACTTCGTTCAAGGATAAGAAAGCTATTTGCCGCTACTGTGGGTATGCGAACAGTGCAGAAGCAGATACTTGTGTTCACTGTGGGGGTGATCTTCGGAAAAAGGGAAAATTACCATCGCGGAGAAAAGAAAAAAAAGAGGAGAAATGGAAGGAAAGGCATAAATGGGGATTCGAAGACAAAAAAAGGGCATACTTCGTTCTTCGCTCTTTAAACCCTTTTTCTTTTTTTCTCTTCTTGGGCGCTGCAGGTCTTCTTTTGGGCATATTCATCGGTGCTTTTATTGGTGCAACTAATTATTTTTCTGGAATTGTAAAACCCCTGCCCATTTTTATTCAGGAGAACAAGGGAAACCTGCTTGGTGGCATCATCTATGCTGGTCTTGGGGGGGTGCTTGGATTTATAGTTTTTGGTTTCTTAGGTTACTGTAATGCACTAATTGTAAATGTCATCTCTTCCTTTGTTGGTGGAATAAAAGTAGACATTGAAAGGTTGCGCGAGAAATAAGGATATTCCTTGAAGGTTCCTCCAAAACACAAACCTGACATGTGGAGAATAAGAATGTAGGGGCTTGATTTATCAAGCCCATTCTTTCCTTTCTACCTTTTCTGGCCTATATCAGCTTTCTCGCTTTATAGGTTTTCTCTCGTTTTCAACTTATTTAAGCCATAGGCAATTTGTCCAATTGAAATTGACTCATCATTAGGGGAATAATTTATTGTCCTGAGGACTTTAAAGTGCTTTTGCTCCAGAAGACTTGTGGCTCCATGCAACAATTTTTTGTTTAAGAAAACTCCACCGGCAAAAACAACAGTATTTATACCGTAATCTTTTCTTGTTTTCTCTGCCATGGAAATAATAACCCGGGCTAAAGTGTTATGGAATTTTGCCGAGATAAAAGATACAGGAATTTCTTGCGCCAGATCCTTTAAGATTGATTTTATGGTCTGAGCAAAGGAGATTTGATAAGGGAGTAGATTGCCTTTCACAGAAAAACCGTAGCTTTCTTTTATCCCTTCTTGGGCTATAGACTCTAACCTCATCGGAGCTTCTGCTTCAAACTCAACCTCTAAAGGAGAAAGGCCTACGAGAAACGAGACCGCATCAAAAAGCCTGCCGCAGCTTGAGGAGAGAGGGCTGTTGACCTTCTGCTCGATCATGCTCATAATAGTTTTTATTTTATTTTTGCTGACTTTCTCCAGAGCATTAACTTTGGGGAGCTTGGAGTTGAATGCATCCATAAGATAGGATAACGCCATTCGCCACGGCTGTTTTGCAGCAAGATCACCGCCAGGCAGGGGAACATACTTAAAATGGGCAAGTCTTTTGTAGGATGAATAGTCGGCCAGAAGAAACTCTCCACCCCAGGCAAGCCCATCTTCTCCGTAGCCGTAACCGTCCAAACTAACTCCAAGAACCTTGTTTTGGGGAGGAATCTCATGCTCGAGAAGAGGAGCCAGGACATGAGCAAAATGGTGTTGAACCTGAAGGTGCGGGAGGCCTGATTTTTGAGCATACCTTGTTGTATGAAAGTCCGGGTGCAAATCCGATATTACAACCTTAGGCTTGACTTCAAAGAGTTTGGTGAGATGGTGGATTGGCTCCTTGAAGTATTTGTAATTCTGGTATTCATCGAGATCTCCCAGAAACTGGCTTGTGATTACATAGCCATTTTTATAAAGAGAAATTGTATCCTTAAGCTCTCCTCCAAGCGCCAGAATATGGTGAGGGATTTCCAGTTCTTGCGGAACTTTCTGGGGGTAAGGGACATAACCTCGGGCGCGTCTAAGAAAAAGAGGCTTGTCGTCAACGACTCTGAGCACTGAATCATCGGCTCTCATATGGATGGGCCGATTATGAGTCAAGATGTAATCGCAGAGTTCTCCTATTCCTTCTTCCTCATCTTTCATGATAGGTGCATCTTTTTTGTTGGAACTTGTGGCCACGATTAGATCAAGATGCTCGAGTAAAAGATAGTGAAGGGGAGTGTAGGGGAGCATAAATGCCATTTCATCAATGAAGGGAGCGATTCCTTTGATTTCTCTTTTTTTCTTGAGTAGAATGATAGGTCGCCGGGCTGAGAGTAGCATTTTTTTCTCTTCAGGACTGAGCAAGGCGTATTTTTCTATGGTTTCAAAATCACGGGCCATTAGAGCCAATGGTTTTGTTTTGCGCTCTTTTATTTCTCTTAAGCGGCGAACAGCCCCATAATTTTTGGCGTCGCAGATAAGATGAAACCCGCCGAGTCCCTTAATTGCCAAAATTTTCCCCTCTTTTATCAGGGAAGCGGCTTTGTTGATTCCTCCTTTTATCGCTTTCCCTGTTCTGGAAGCTGATAGGCTTATGTGAGGGCCGCATACTGGACAGGCGATAGGCTGGGCATGATACCTTCTATCAAGGGGATTGGTGTATTCTGTGTCGCAGTCTTCACACATTTTGAAACTTTCCATAGTGGTTTGTTTCCTGTCGTAGGGAAGGAATTTGACAATCGTGTAGCGAGGTCCACAATTTGTGCAGTTGATAAAAGGATAGTGAAACCTTCTGTCCGGTTGACTCATCATTTCTTTGTGGCAGTTCTCGCAGATAGAAATATCAGGAGAGATGAAGGCAAAGCTTTCCCCTTGCTTTGATTTTTTTATGGTGAAATCTTTGATGTTTTGAAAAGATGCAGATTTATGACTGATTTCTTCAATCTGAGAAAGAGGAGGCTTTTTCTCCTGGAGAGCTTTAAAGAAATCTTTAAAATCTGTTTTTTCCTCAGATTCAACATGTATTTCTACACCAAAACCAATGTTTTTTACCCAGCCTTTATAATGAAGCTCATGAGCCAGCCGGTAGATAAAAGGCCTGAATCCAACTCCCTGGACTACCCCAAAAACCACTGCCTCAGTAGCATATCCTTTTGGTCTTTTCCTGTTATTCTCTTTTTTCATCCTTTGTTTTATTATTATTCATCCTTTTTTATGTCATTGCGAGGAGCGTAGATGATTCCTTCGCTTGTCATTGCGAGCGAAGCGGCAATCTCATAATTCTCTAGATAAATCTTTCCAGGCTGGATTCATGCTCACAATTAAATCCATCTTTTTTTGTATTGAGCCTGCTTTTATTTGCTTTTCTCTCGCGATTGCATTATCAATATCATCAAAAACTTCATAGTAAACTAACTTATATATATGGTACTTCTTTGTGAATCCTTCAATTAGCTTCAATTTATGCTCATATGCTCTTTTTTCTAAATCACCAGTTACACCTGTATAAAGTACGCTGTTAAGTTTATTAGTCATTATATAAATATAATATTGTTTGCTCATTTATAGCCTTTCAAATGATATGATTATTGTATGAGATTGCTTCGTCGCTACGCTCCTCGCAATGACATTGTAAAAATATATATTGCGTTTGTATTAGTCGTTCATACTATATATACATCCACAGTAGTTCTGGCGGTAGAGTCCATGCCTTTTGCTCAATTCGACACTTTTTCTGAAGCCATTTTTCTTTTTGAAGTTGGCCTCTAAAAAATTTATTTTATATCTATGGGCAAACATTTTTCCTAATCGGTTGAGAACATCGGCTTTTTTCCAGGGACTGAGACTCATGACCGTGGTGAACATATCGAATCCAAGTTCAGATGCTTTCCGGGCTGTTCTTTCAAGTCTCATCGCGTAGCAGACGTCGCATCTTCTTCCTTTTTCAGGTTCATCTTTAAATTTTTGGGTGATCTTGAACCATCTCTCATCATCGTAGATTTCCTCTAATAGATTGACATTAAGAGTCTGAGCTACTTTTCTTGTATCTTTCAGCCTCAGATCATATTCTTCAGAGGGATGGATATTGGGATTATAGAAATATCCGCTTACTACATAGTCTTCCTTAAGAAGATCCAGGACATACAGAGCATCCGAGGCACAGCATATATGAACCAACAATTTAGGCTTATTCATGATTTTATTTTAAACTGAAGAAAGGGAGGATTAAATGGAATTTAGCCTTCTGGCTATAAATTTTGTATGTTTGTTTCTATCTCCTGAATATTTCCGTTCGTCCTGTCTATTTGGGAATAAAAGATAGCCAGCTTATTGTGCTGGACTCTAACTTCATCAATTATTTTCCCCAGACTTTCAAAAAGAGGCTCTTTTTGTTGCACGATCTCATCTATTTTCTTTTGGACTTTTTGCTTGCTTTTCCTCAGCTCCTTGATCTCCTTCTGGAATTTTCGTGTTTGCTCTTTCTTATCCTTCTCTATTTGCTTCATCGTTCTTTCGCAATCATTTATTCTTCTGTGTAGATTTTTTATCTCTTTTTCTAATGCTGGTCTTTCTTCCCTGAGGTCCTCAAGCTCGTTTTGAGTTTTTTCTTTTTCCTTTTCCAGATTTCTTATTTTTTCTTCTGCTTCTTTTCCTTGGATTCTCTTATCCTCTTCAGAGAGCTCAGAATTTTCTTCTGTCTGTTTGGCTTCTTTTCTTGCAGCCTTTAATTTTTTTTCTCCTTCTTCAATATCATTTTGCTTCTTTATGAGATCAAGCTCTACAAGCTTCTCTTTTTCTTTTGTTTTTGTCAGTTTTTCTATATAAGGCTCTATTTCTGTTTCCTTTTTTTTAATCTGGCCTTCATGTTTTTTACTGGTTTCTTCAAGTTGATTATTAAACATCTCAATTTGAGAGCCCATCTCTTTCATTTCTTCCTGCGAGGTATTCATGTTATTTTCCAGTTTTTTAAGCTCTGCATCTATATCTTTACTTTCCTCAACGCTGATACCTTGTTTCCGGGTCTCTTCCCCCAATTCTTTTATGAGCTTTGCTTTCTTCAGGTTCTCTTTTTTAAGTCTGGCTTGAAGTCGGGATTTAATAAATCCCCTTTTAGCTCGGGAAAAAAATAAATTCAGCCTTTGCCTTAAACGCTTTTCCCGTAAGAAAATAAAAAAGACGAGCAGAAGGATTACGCTGAAGAGAAGCCAAAAAACCCAGAAACGCATACCTTCCTTTGGGACAGAAGATTGATTCTGTATGGCGAGCTCACTAAGGAGAAAAGTTTTCATTATTTCCCTTTAACTTTTTCAGTATTTAATATTTTTCAGTGCTCTTTGTCAATCTGTTTGTTCCTATCAATCCTTTTTACGCTCATGCTCTTTTATAACCATTGGGGAGTATTTTCTAACATTTATTGCCTTACTACCAATATCTATTGTTTTACCCTTAACACCAGATGTCTTAAGCTCATTTGCTTTGAGCTTTGAGTTCTGCGTCTTATCCTTATCCTCTCGTCCGTCTCTCGCTTCCCGTCCATATTGGGTTTTATCTTTCAGATTTGCTTTCGGTCCGTATCTTAGTTCTCTCCTTATAGAGGGATTTATGCCTGAGTCGAAATTCTGGACGGACCAGTCTATAAGATAGAGCATTGCCGGGAGGTTTTCATTGAATATTGGCTGAATATCCTCTTCAGCATTGAAGAAGCCTCCATGCTCCTGGTCTATGGGTGGAAGTTCCAGCGTATAAGAAGGAATGTTGTAGGTACCAAAGGTCCAATCAATCATGCCGCCGTTAGTCAGATAAAGATCCGCTCCCCCCTGGCCGTACTCGTAGATGTTTCCGTTTACAGATTGCATGAGCCCGGACATGTCTGCTTCTATTTGATCGAGAATTTGATCTTCCGCAGTTGGCTGATTTGTGTATCCCTAAGGATAGAGGATAACCTGGGAATAGTTATGGTAGCTGATTACGGCTTGAAAATTCCTTTCTGCAAAGAGATCTCTGATTATTTGTGTTTCCGGTTCGGAAAAAGCAGACGTGCCTCGATAAACATTGGAAGAAGGAAAGGGGCTTGATCCTTCATTGTCAAGTCCCCAATTGTAGCTATAGTTTCTGTTAGGATCCACGCCAAAAGAGCCATCTCCGTTATCGCGCCTGTTTTTCCGCCAGTAGCGATAAAAATGAATAGAATACTCAAGGCCATCAGGATTTAATAGGGGAACAATCCATATCTCGCATTGATCGACAAGGTCTTTGACCTGGGAGTTTGTCT
>JAUWJP010000279.1 GCA_030607635.1 Candidatus Aminicenantota bacterium | reverse complement strand
GAATATTAAAGCCGCTGAGGTAAGACTATTCAGACAGTTCCGAGGCTTTTCTTCTCTCAAATAATCGATAGCCGGAGCGTGTTAAGTAAACACCTGCAAAAATAATCAGAGCGCCCCCGATTTGTACAAGGGTGATCCTCTCAGATAGAAGAAGATAAGCGAATAAGATAGTAAAAATAGGGGAAAGATACCCATAAATTGCTGTTTTGCTGTTACCAACCCGCCTTACAGAGGCATACCAGATAACATAGCAAATAGCTATGGCGAAAAGACCGGAGAAGATAAGCGCAGCCCAGGCTTGAAAAGAGATCTCACTCCATTGAATCCGAACGATATCTAAAGCAGCAAAAGGAAGATAAAACACTGTGCCTGCGGCCAGAGTTATGGATGTCCATTTCAAGGGAGAGATTTTCTCCAGGAACGGCTTTGAAAAAACCGTGTGAATAGCCCAAAAAAGGTTGCCTATTAAAATCATCAAATCTCCCCTCATCTCTTTCCACGAAAAATGAAAGGTTCCCACCTGTTCTGTTATGATGAAATAGAAACCGATAAAAGAAATCACAATTCCCAGCCATCCCGCCCAGTGTATTTTCTCTTGCTTCAATAAAACACTCAACAGTGCCACGAATACGGGCGTCATAGCCATGATAACAGATGTGTTAGAGGCTGTTGTCCAATTCAATCCATGGATAAAAAGTAACTGGAATGCAGTGTTTCCGATTATGCCGAGAAATAATATTTTTAGTATGTCTGATTTGGCGAGAGAAAAACCTTCTCCTCTCACGAAAAGCACAATAATTAAAATTGAGGATGCAAATAATAAACGAATTCCGTTGAATGCCTGGGGTGAGAATTCACGAAGCGCTATTTTAATAAAAGAAAAATTTATGGCCCAGCACAGTACGGCCAAAAGCATAAAGATGTCTGTGGCTCCGAATCCTTTAGGTTCTTCCATTTAAACAGAAAATTATAGTGGATAAATTAAACTGAGAAAAGGCGAAAAAGGATGAAAATTCAAGGCGGAAAGCATAACAAATAATTGAGAGTGAAGGCCTTTCTCTATTTTGACCCTTTTTTCAACCGGGGATAATGAGCTTCTACTACAGATTTGATTCCTCCTCTTGGGTTGAACTCACCTGAAACAGCGGCACGCACAGGCTTGCTGACTTTTACAATATCGTCCAGGATGCGGTTGACCGCATTCTCATAAAAAATGCCCAGGTTTCTGTAGGCCAACATGTACATTTTTAACGATTTAAGCTCCACACAGTGCTCCTTGGGCACATAATGAATGACTATTGTTCCGAAATCGGGGAGACCCGTTTTGGGACAGACTGAAGTGAATTCAGGAAATTCTATCTTTATCTCATAATCAGGGAACTGGTTGGGAAAAGTCCCGAGTGGCGGGAGCTTCTCTTTCAAACCGGCCCTGGCTTCTTTTGCGGTCATTCGAGGCATTGACTTCTCTTTTTTTGTTCCTTTCTTCATTTTTAGCAGTATATATCAACTCAGGGAAGAAGACAATCTAGATGTAACTGGTAACTTATGGCTGGCTGATGTGGCTAAATATTTTCTTAATAAAAAGCCGCTAGCTGAGCAAAAATTGAGTGCCAAAGGAGCAGAAAGCACAATAACCTATCATTGAGATCATTGAAAGACTGGATTCTTATAGGGATATGATATTTAACTCGTTTCCTCCTCCGTCTTCCATCATTTTCTTTGTTAACAATACTTTTATTGTCAAAATCAAATTTGCCCTTGACAAATAGCAGGGCTAAGGCTATATATTAATTGATAATGATTATCATTGTCAACAAGGAGAACTAAAATGCCGGGACCTCACAATTGGAGACATAAATTTTAAGGCCATAGAACTTAAGAAAAAAAGTAAAGAAAGAGTTGAAAATGCTAAATAAGACCTCTTTTAAAACTCCTCTTCTGGAGCGGGCATGGGCCTACATGCCCGATGGAATCCGTGAAACTCTATCTTCTAAGCCAATTATCCCTGCCATCGCGGCAAAAGCAAAAGAAATTGCCGCTAAGAAATCTGATTTTATTCGAAGTGACCAGGGCCAAATCGTCGGAATTTTCCCAGAGAAGGAAGTTTATTACGGACCCTCTGCCGGTCTGGAGGAACTTCGGGAGCTAGTTGGGCAATTCTGGACTTTTGCTTACAGGCTCAAAAATAGGCCTGGAATGCCCCCTGAAGGATTGGATAAAAAACATGTAGCAATTGTCTCAGGAGCGACTGAGGGGCTGGCAATCTTGATGCATCTCTATGCTTACAACCAAAATGTTGGCATCATGTCTCTCCACTGGGGAAATTATAAGGGAATCATCCACAATGCTGGTGGAAATCCCATAGTTATGGATTTATTCGACAAAGACTATAATCCAGACTTTAAAATGGCAGAGAAATTTATCGAAGAGAACAAAATAACCTCTCTTCTTATCAACTTCCCCAACAATCCCTCAGGCGATGTTTTATCAGAGGAAGAATTGGTACAATTAGCTGAACTTGCCAGAAAAATGAACCTCATCATTATTTCGGATGAAGTTTATAACTTCATCCGATACAAGGGTGAGCCTCAATCCATGTTATCCTTTGCTCCAGAAAGAACGGTTGTCGTCAGTTCTGCCTCTAAAGAATACCTCATGCCAGGTGCAAGGATCGGCTACGTATTATCTACTGATGAAATTTTCACAAATACCTGGATGCCAAATATGATTCGATCCTTCTCCTCCTCACCAAATACACTCGGCCAAAACATGCTGATTAAACTTTTAAAGGAAGAGGTAAAAGACTTTAAAAACGGCCGGTCACCTCAAATTATTACTGAGATAAAAAAAGAGCTCAAGAGCCGTTGTGATCTCATAATTTCGATTCTAAGGGAAAAAGGATTTACCCTCGCAGGAAGAGACAAGGATTTTCCTTCAGGTGCAATCAGT
>JAUWJP010000206.1 GCA_030607635.1 Candidatus Aminicenantota bacterium | reverse complement strand
TATTAATTCATTAGAAAAAATTGTCAGTGTGAGCGACTGGAAGGAGCGCGGCAATCTCAACATTTTTTTATGAGATTACCACGCCTGTTCCGAGCAAAGCGAAGGAATCTTCTGCGCTCCTCGTAATGATCTCTCATAAAGTGACTTTAGGACAAAGCTTAAAATTTATTTTAAGGATGGCATGATGAAAAAGATCTTTTTTACAACTTTTCTCCTTCTCACTTTTTTCATCCTGGTGATATTCCCTCAGGAAGAAAAAAAAGTAGCTTCACCACTTTTTGAACAACCTCTCCTTATTACATCTGCAGGTCAGAGTGCTGAGGTCAGGCTGGCTTCGGTCCTGGCAAAAAGGGGAGAACTCAACTTTATCCTCTCCAAAACTGCTACTCCAAAGGATTTAGAGAACATAAAAACTCTTGCCTTGGTCTTAGGAGTAAGCTTGAAAGGTCTTGGAGCAGCGGGGCTTGATGTGGCTAAAGAAAAGGAAAGGATCAATCTGCTCGTTGAAGAGGCTCAAAAGAAAAACATACCTCTCCTTTATCTCCATCTTGGTGGAGAAGCAAGAAGAGGCCAGCTTTCAGATGCGTTTATATCGGCTTTCCTTCCTACGGCCAAAATGGTCATCGTCGTCAAATCCGGGAATAAAGACAAGCTCTTCACCAGGATTTGTGAAGAGCACAAAATTACCCTGGTTGAAGTTGAAAAAACAGTGGATACACTCGGGCCGCTAAAAAATGCATTTAAATAAATAGGCCCTTCCATATTGTGGGGGCGAGACCATCCCCAAATATTCTTATTAAACAATCAAGGATTTGGGGATGCTTCCTGACCAACCTGGGTCTTAAAGTATAAAAATGCCAGATTACTTAATTTTCTTTTTAATGGTAGCCATCTTTGTCCTGCTGGCTATGCTTTTGAAACTTCCTATAGGAATCTCCCTCGCCTTTTCTGCTCTGGCCGGCTCCCTCTTGGGAGGAGAAGGGATAGGTCTGCGTCACCTTGTTGAAGGTAGCTTTGGTTATTTTGACACTATCCTTATTATAGTCACGGCCATGATTTTCATGAATGTTCTCCAGGCATCAGGCATTCTGGACACCATTACATCTATTTTGCTAAGAACCTTCTATAAGAGAAAATTCGCCCTGCTTCTCTCTGTCATGGCTTTGATCATGTTTCCAGGGATGATCACAGGTTCCTCTACAGCCGCGGTCCTCACCACAGGAGCTCTCGTTGCTCCAGTACTCATGAAAATGGGGCTTCCCAAAGTCAAAACAGGAGCCTTAATAGCCATGGGAGGAATTCTGGGTATGATTGCTCCTCCAGTAAACATCCTGGTCATGATCATGGGAGGAGGAGTGGATATGCCCTACGTAGGACTCACCTTTCCCCTCCTGATCATAGTCATCCCTCTTGCTATCGTTATATCTCTTTGGCTGGGGTACAGAGACGTTAAAATCATTGAATATGAAAAAATGAAAGCTGCCCTCCCTCCATCTTATTCCAAAAAATATGGTTTTCGGTTGTATCTTCCCCTGATCGTAGTCCTTGTTTTGATGCTCGGTCAAGGCGTCCTCCCCGGAATCATGCCTGACATAGGCATCCCAGCTATTTTCCTCTTGGGGAGCTTGATAGGACTTGGCTGCGGCAGGCCCTTTAATTTTTTCAGAACTACTCAAAAGGCAATGCAGCAATCTATACCCATATCCTGTATTTTAGTAGGCGTAGGCATGTTCATCCAGATCATGACCTTAACAGGAGCAAGGGGCTGGATAGTGATATCCTTTCTCTCTCTGCCTTCTCTGCTCCTCTATCTTGGTATAGCCACCAGCATGCCGCTGTTCGGGGCTGTCTCTGCCTTTGGATCTGCTTCTATCCTGGGAGTTCCATTCATACTGGCCCTTATAGACAAGAATGCTATCATTACCTCCTCTGCCTTATCAGCTGTGGCAGGCTTAGGAGATTTGATGCCGCCCACAGCAATGGCTGGTATCTTTGCTGCTCAGGTAGTTGAAGAGGCCAATTACTTCAAGGTTCTCCGGCATTGCCTCATGCCCGCTCTCTTTCAACTTGTAATGGGGGTGGCCGTATTACACTTCGCTCCTTTTTTAGATAAATTTATTTAGAGAAAAAGATGCAAATCGTTTACCATCTTATAGTTTTTTACCTGACATGCCATTTCATCTGGTGTCTTTTTCGCGAGAAAAAGTTCTGGAACCAGGTCAGTGTCGCTCTTGTTCTTATCATGTTTCTCCTCCGGCTTTTTTTGATCAAATAGACCATGAGGAATATAAAAGGAAACTTCATCTCCACTCTTCTTCTTCTCTTTACCATCGCCATTTGTTTCCTCTCCGCTCTCAAATTTCTCAGCATGCAAAAAAAAGAGGCTATCTTCCCCAGCCGTGGACTTACATCCAGAAAAATGCTCAGCTCCTACTTCCCAGGGTTGAAGAAAACGTGGGGAGACACAGATGTTTACCTCTATGAAGGACAAGAAAAGGGAGGAAACCTTTTGATCCTGGGAGGGGCACATGCCAATGAACCAGCAGGATTCATAACAGCAGTACTTCTTATCGAAAACATTCAAGTTTCAATAGGAAAACTCATTATTGTTCCTCGGGCTAATAACAGCGGCTTTACCCACAGCGATCCTCAGGAAGGAAATCCCCAGAGATATTCTCTTGAATCCCCGTGGGGAAGAAGGCACTTTCGCCATGGCTCTCGCTTGACTAATCCGGTCCACCAATGGCCGGATCCCTCTATATACATCAACCCGGCGGGCCAAAAGCTCTCGGGCGCGGATAGCAGAAATCTCAACCGTTGCTATCCTGGAAGAAAGACTGGCAATTTAACAGAGAAAATAGCCTCTGGAATCATGGAGCTTATCAAAAAAGAAAAAATTGACCTTGCCCTCGACCTGCACGAGGCAGCCCCCGAATACCCAGTTATCAACGCTATTGTCTTCCATGAAAACAGCGCAGACCTTGCTGCTCTTGCCCTCACGGAGCTCCAAATTGAAGGCTTTGAGTTTCGCCTGGAAGCTTCTCCCATAAACCTTAGGGGTTTGAGCCACCGAGAATGGGGAGACCACGCTCAGATTATGGCTATCCTTCTTGAGAGCGCGAATGCTTCCCACGGAAGGCTCAAAGGAAAGACATCCCCTGCCCTGATTGTCGAAGGAAAAGATAAGAATTACACGAAAGCAGCCAAGCTTGGACGACTTTTTGTCCCCTATGGTAAAGATGGAATCCCTCTAAAGCTAAGAGTGGCTCGCCACTTGGCCGCCGTAAAATCCATCCTCTCATGCCTCGAAGAACTGCATCCTGAGAAAAAAATTGAAATCAAGAATATGCCATCTTCCTCCGAGTTAAGAAAGGTAGGGATAGGACCTTTTCTCAACCCTCCAAACTGACGCTAAGTTAAGATTTTACCGCTATTTAGATTGACAAACAAGCCTTTTCCAATGTATTATATTTGGTCGACCAAATTTCTAGAAATATGGAAATCATAGTAGCCAAAAATTCAGGATTATGTTACGGAGTCAGAAGAGCTTTGGATATTGCAAGTGAAACTAGACGGAAGAAAGCCGGGAAAGTATTTACTCTGGGAGACCTGATCCACAACCCTCAGGTTATAGCCGACTTGGAAAAACAAAGAATTCACTCCATAAGCGACCTAGACGGACTCAATGAAGCAACTATTATCATCCGAAGCCATGGAGTCTCTCCTGATATATACAGATTACTCACCCAAAAAAATATTGAAATTGTTGATGCTACCTGTCCTATCGTCAAAAAAATTCAAAAATTAGTAGAGATCCTGGCCAAGGATAAAGAAGAAATAATCATCGTCGGGAACAAGGAACATCCAGAAATAAAAGGACTTA
>JAUWJP010000088.1 GCA_030607635.1 Candidatus Aminicenantota bacterium | reverse complement strand
TCTATTTTTTCTTTCCCGATTTCTACCATAGAGACAACACGGATTGAGATTTCTGTTCCGTCAAAACGATTCCGCTGCTGCGCCTCAAACAGGGAATCTAGCATCTTGGAATTCGGGTTGAGAAAAGCAAGAGGCTTTACCTTGGAGCTCCGGAAGGCTTCTTCCCAGAGATCAAGAGAATAGCCGTAATGAGTGCAGTTTAGACTCACGTATAGAGGTGATTGGGTATCTTTCATTTTATGGAGAGCTTCAGCCACATAGGCAGAAATCAGCATTTCTGTCTCATCGCTGGCATAGCCTTTTTCGATATAATTGACTAATTCAGGGCAGGCCTGAAGGATTATTCTTTGAGAAAGAATCCCTTTCTCTTCTAGTCTCTTTTTATGAGTCTCTTCGCTTACTGTTGTATGAGTCGCGAAAATAATGACTTCAGACTCAGGGGATGTTTCGAGCTTTTGGGCAATAAGATCCACTCCCGCCTCAACGACTCCGACAACTGGGGTGCTTGTTTCTTTTGAAAAGGAGGTATCATCGTAGATTACCGATAAAGTGTTGCAGCCAATCAGTATCAAGTCCGGATTGTAATTATCCTCCAGGCTTTTGAGCGCACTATCGAAGATTTGGATTTTTTCCTTGCGGGTTTTTAGACTGTTGAAGCCACCTTCGTTTGAAAAGAGGGCATTAAAAAATATAAAATTCACCTTCTGGAAGATTTTAGATTCTCTCATTCTCTCCACAGCATCAGCCATGATAGAAAGACCGCCCAGTCCAGAGTCTGTTACAGCTACAGTGACTTCATTTTTGAGAAAAAATTTATCGAGCTTCTCCTCTTGTTCAGATAACTGTATTTTTACAGGGAAGGAATAAAAAATTTGGGCGCAGAATAACAAAAATAGTAATAAAAGGAAAACTGGTTTTATTCTATTCTTCATTCTTTTTTCCTCTTTTTAGAATTTTAAAGGTTTAATTCCAGATTTTGGAATATAGCATTGAGATGTTTTAGAGTCAAACATGATTTTGGGGTCAGACCTTTAAAATTTTCCTCACTCACGAATTCTCTTTTCGCATCTTATTTGATAATTCGCTCTTTATTCTAAATTCTTAAATCAACTCAGGTAGCAAATTTTGTGTTTTTTATTTTTGAAAATCTATATCGGATAAAAGGTATAAAATGCATCAAATCTTGAGAAATATTTTGACATCTCGTTTTCCTTTGCTATAAGCTCTATGCAGGAGAGAGACGGATCACGACAAAGAAGAAGGAAGATTGAAATATGAGTGATAAAACGAGCGAAAATATTTACAGGGAACAACGAATCGGAATCTTTGTGGATGTGCAGAATATGTATTATTCTGCGAGGAATATCTACAAAGCAAAGGTCAATTTTAAAACAATCCTCAAAGAAGCTGTTAAAAACAGGCAGCTTATCCGGGCAATCGCCTATGTCATAAAGGCAGATGTAAAGGATGAAAGCAATTTTTTTGAGGCGCTCAAGAGCTTAGGTTATGAGGTCAAAGCAAAAGACCTTCAGGTATTTTATGGAGGAGCCAAAAAGGGAGACTGGGACATCGGAATTGCTATGGATATGATTGAGCTTGCACCAAGGCGCGATGCAGTTGTGCTTATAAGTGGAGATGGAGATTTTGTGCCGTTAGTCAAGCATCTTAAGCATGCTATGGGTTGTTATGTGGAGGTTATGGCTTTCGGCAAATCAAGCTCTCAGAAACTGGTTGAGCAAGCTGACAACTTCGAAGATTTGGGCCTGAATCCTCAGAAATTTTTGATTAAAAGCGGTAAGAAAGGGGCTTGATTTATCTGTAGGTCTTACAGCCTCCACAAGAAAGAGGCTTTGAAGAAAAATCCCCTCTTTGTTTCGAAGAATCTATCTGCACTTATGTATTCACCAGCTTCCCATTTGATTTTTTCATAGAGAGAACCATAACCGACATGGATAACAGTGCCTGGAATATAGGTAAAGGAAGCTAGGAAATCGGTCACCAACTGTTTGTAGAAGGAATTATATTCAACAATTCCCCTGAAAAAGAGGTATTTGTTCACCTGGTAGGTATTGCTGCTCCTGATAATCGTGTAGTCAAACTCTTTTGCAGAATCAGAATCGCGGTAAAAGTCGGAATAGATTAAACTCAGGTCCAGATGTAACTTTTCCGACGGCAGGTAGGTCATAGTTGCTGAGACATTGCTTCCGCTTCCCTGGTATGGATTTGCCACATAACGAATCTTTTTTCCGTAATAATAAGACACGTTGAAGAAAAATTGTTTTGTGAATTGGCTGCTGGCGATCATCCTGACAATGCTAGTATTGAACTTTTCATCCAAGAAAACCTCAGTAGCATAACGATAACCCGCAAGGATAAATGAATCTCTCAAGAGAAGAAGCCTCAGGTCAAAAGAATTAAAGGTTTCATAAAGACCGCTGAATTTGTCCCTGGTCTGGGTGCTGTGGATCATCGGATCAATTCTCTGGATAATCTTTGATTTTGGATAAAACATCCGCAGCATTCCTGATCTAAACATGGTAATGCCTGTTCGGGTGACATATCCTGTTTCTGTCCGAAATTCTTTGTCAATTTCCAGGAGTCCAAGCATGAGAATCATGTTTCTTGTGTTATAGAAATAATGAAGCTTTACGGCATGCCCATCATCTCTCGGAGATCCTTCGTTCAGTTTACTTTGTGACTTGAAAGCGTTATATCCGAAGATGCTGGATCGGCTTATCCTTAACTGGCCATCCAATCCAAAAACTCTGCTAAAGCCACTCTTGCGTTCCCTAGCTGTATAGAATCCTCCGAGAAAGCTGTCTTTGGCTAATGCCCTTTTGTAACGAAAGATTCCAAAATGTGCATAATCTTCCGCATCTGTATCAAGCAGCTCATCCATGGCATAGATTAAGGCAACAGTGTTCTTGTCTCCGATTCTACCGTTCAGCTTTATCCCTACCAAAGGATCTACAATCGTTCTTGTATGCACAACCTCCCTTAGAGGATCTCCGGAATAATATCCCCCAAAATTAAACTTTTCTAAGCCTTCAAGAAAGAAGGACCTTTTCTCCGGAAAAAAGAGGGCATACCGCAAGTTGAAATCAACCTGACCGGCGGCTTATCTTTCGTTCGAAAATTACACCCATCTCCACCGGGTCTTTATGAGAAAAACGGATACTTTTAAACGGGATTTTCAGTTCAACCGTGTATCCTTCATCATCTATTTTTCCCTCGCTGTACCAGACGATATCGACACTAAAATCCTCTTGCCCGCCTTCAAACCTGGAGTCTCCCTTGATACCCAGGGGATTGCAATAGAGGGCATAGAGAGACTGGTGGTCATTAAAGGAATCTAGGTTGATACATATCCAGTCATCGGCATGTATATTATCCCGGCTGGCTATCAAAACACCTGTACGCGAAATAGAGATTTTCCCGGTCATAAGCATAATAGACTATGGAATTTTCGGCCATATCCAGGCCATAATCAGGGTTGTAAGTCTTAAATCCTGTCTCATGTGGAGCTTTTTGCCATACCGGATCATCCAATATTCCATCAATCACTGGAGGATTATCTGCTTTATGCGGTGTGAGCGGCTGAAGCTTTTCCTGCGCGGATGCAGATAATCCTATAAAAAAATTACAAAAATTGATATGATTGAATTTACCTTTTGGCTGATCTTTAATTTTTTAAACTCGTCGATCATCTCTTTTTACCGTGCTGCAGAATAAGAGCATATATCATGCGTGTCGATAATAAACAGCCCGTTTTCTTCCGATTTTTTTTCATTCCCATTGGCCAGATATACAAACTTATCATTCACACAAAGCCCTTCAGCACACGAATGAATACATCCTGGACCAGATCTTCGCTGATACTTCTGTTGCTAGTTTGACGGAGGAAAAAGTTATAGAGCATAACATGATACCTTTCAAAAAGAATGGCCAGCTTCTCAGCATTTCCATCTTTGACTTGTTCCATCAGATGATTATCTGTGGCTTTATTCACAAGTGCTCTTCCTTGTTTTAACCTATTCAATATATAAGACTTGATTTCTATAAAAAGGTTACATGAATAGAGAAAATTTTGCTATAGTTAGAAAAAGGAGGATACCATGGAATCCATTGTTGCCCAGCGCATCCCATATTCACAGATACGTGTGATGTTTGATGCTGCACAAAAACTGGAAAAACAGGGGAGAAAAATCATCCATCTGGAAATCGGCAGACCGGATTTTAACACTCCGGAACACATTGTTGAGGCTGCCATAGAAGCTTTACGAGCAGGCAAACATCATTATTCTCAAAACGCAGGCATACAAGAACTTCGCCAGGCAATTTCAGATAAATTCTCATCAGAATACAACCTGAGATACGATCCGCAGACCGAGGTCGTAGTGAGCAATGGAGTTGCGGAAGGAATTTATTTGGCGATTCACGCACTTCTCAATCCTGGTGACGAGATCTTGATTCCTGATCCCCGGTGGGTGAATTATGATGTTGATGCTTTCACGAATTTTGTCGTTCCTGTTGACTACACTCTCCTTGAAGACAGCGGTTTTCAACCTGATCCTGAAGAGATAGAGGAAAAGATTACGGGAAGAACAAAAATGATTCTTGTTGCCAGCCCATCCAATCCCACGGGAGGTGTCACAAGAAAAGACGTCTTAGAGAGAATTGCTGAGTTGGCCATTAAACACGATTTGCTGGTGTTGAGCGATGAGATTTATGAAAAGATCGTTTATCCTCCTGCCGAACACGTCAGCATCGCGACTTTTCAAGATATGAGGGAAAGGACCATTTTGCTCAACGGCTTCTCCAAGTTTTACTCGATGACAGGGTGGAGGTTGGCCTATGTTTTAGGGCCGAGTGAACTTATCAACCCTATACTTAGATATCATCAGTACATGATCACTTCCACCACTACATTTGCCCAGTGGGGGGCTGTGACCGCTCTGAAAGGGAGTCAAGAACCTTCTCACGCGATGGTCGGGGAGTTTCAAAAGCGAAGAGACTATATGTATGAAGCAATTAATAATATTCAAGGATTTCGGTGTCCAAAGCCAGATGGTGCATTTTATTTATTCCCGTCCATCAAAGAGACAGGGATGGACGGGTTCAGAATGGCAGAAATGCTACTCGAGAAAGCTGGTGTGGCTACGGTTGCCGGAGAGTGTTTTGGAAAAAAAGGAGCAGGCCATATCCGCATCTCTTATTCCAATTCACTGGATAATTTAAAAGCAGCTGTGAAGAAGATAGAATCAGTTATGAGTGAGATTTAATGTTTATCTGCTAATAAGACCATCCTATATCTACAGAGCAGGTCAGAAGGTGGAAATTGAATAAAAATGAGCCGAACTCAATACAGTCCCAAAAACCAATTTCCTATGTTTCTTGAGGTCGGGATTCGAATTAACTTGAATGTTCAATTTGTGGACAGATCTCGGGTTGTTTATGTCCTATATGGTTGAAAATAAAAAAATAATCTTTAATTAGCAGGAAGTGTTCAATATGTGAACAAAACCAAGTTAATTAATAGCATTGGGATAGTTAATGATAATATTTTGGAAACTCAATTAATCTGGTTAATCTATAGTTAAAAGGATTTGAAAGAATATCAAGGTGTGTAATAAATAAAAGAAAAAAATATTCCTTGTCGAGCGAATTTTTCATAAAATATATAGAAGTATTTGTCCTCACAGGTTTTTAAGGAGAAATCAATGGCCCATGTAAAAAGAAAAAAAGGAAAAATTGGCATTTTGACCGGGGGAGGAGATGTTCCCGGATTAAATCCTGCTATTCGTGCTATTACGATTCGTGCTATTAGAGAAGGATATGAAGTTATCGGGATCCGGCGGGGATGGGCCGGATTGATCGAAATGAAAAGAGATAAAGACTATCATAATGGGGCTCATTTTCATGTTCTCACGGAAGAAACAGTAAACAAAACCGGTCGCACTGGGGGTACTTTTTTACATACATCCAGAACAAGGCCCAGCCATATTCTCAAGGTTAATGTACCTGATCATCTTCAGCAAAAATTCAATAAAAAGGTCAATGATCTTTCATCCGAAGTACTCAAAAATATTGACTATCTCGGTATCGATTATCTCATTCCGATCGGTGGAGATGATACTCTGAGTTATGCAGCCAGGCTCCATAAGGAAGGAGTAAAGGTCATATGTGTCCCAAAAACCATGGATAACGATGTGCCTGGGACAGATTATTGCATTGGATTCAGCACTTGCGTCACGCGCACGATCAGTATGACGCATGCTTTACGGACAGCAGCCGGCTCCCATGAACGCTTTCTGGTCATTGAGGTGTTTGGGAGATACGCCGGCTTTACTGCATTACTGCCGACAATGGCGGGGGCTGCCAATCGCTGTGTGATACCGGAATATAAATTCGATATTAATCGATTGTGTGAACTCCTCACCAAAGATAGACTGACAAATCCCAGTAACTATTCCGTTGTACTTGTTTCCGAGGGAGCAATGGTCAAAGGGGAAGAAATGGTCTTTGAAGGGAAGGAAAAGGATATGTACGGGCATAAAAAATTGGGAGGAATAGGAGATCAAGTTGCGAGTCTCTTAAAAGAGCGTTCTGCCACTTTCAACAATGGAAGAAGAATTAATGTTATCAATCAGAGATTGAGCTATTTAGTAAGATGCGGCGATCCGGATGCTATTGATTCCATAGTTCCCATGGCATATGGAAATCTTGCCTTGGACCTGATTTTGAAGGACACTCCGGGCCGGATGGTCAGCCTGCGGAAGGGGCAGTATAATGATGTTCCTATCGATGTGGTTGCAAGTACTAAATAAGTCGTGGATTTGGAAAAATATTATAATAAGGAACGACTGCGTCCAAAATATAAAAGCTTTGTTAACAAACCGCTGTTTATAATGACCAGCGATTTTTAATGCTTAGATTAAACCCTTCGTTATCTTAATTTATATGTGATTTTTTCTTCTGTATAACCAGCAAAACTATAGAAAAAAAACTATAAAAGTGGTAAGTTAACGATTCAGAATCTTTCGGGTAAATGGACTCGTGGGCGGTT
>JAUWJP010000058.1 GCA_030607635.1 Candidatus Aminicenantota bacterium | reverse complement strand
GTGGAGGTGCCATGGGCGTTTATATAGTTTATCTCTTTAGGATCAACGCCAGCATCATCAAGGGCCTTCTTCATCGCCAGTACAGCACCCTCTCCATCCAGTGCGGGGGCTGTAACATGATAGGCATCTCCGCTCATCCCGTAGCCGATGATTTCCGCATAAATATTAGCTCCTCGCTTGAGGGCTGCTCCCAATTCCTCGAGAATAAGTATTCCTGCTCCTTCTCCGATGACAAATCCATCCCGCTCCGCATCAAAGGGACGAGAGGCTCTCTCTGGCTCATCGTTCCTCAAAGAAAGGACACGCATAGCACAAAATCCGGCAACTCCGTGTGGCGTAACGGGGGCTTCCGAGCCTCCGGCGATCATGATATCGGCATCTCCTCTGGCAAGAATACGAAAGGAATCACCGATAGCATGGGTGCCGGTGGTACAGGCCGTTGCAGTGGCTGAATTCGGACCTCTGGCTCTGTATTTTATGGAAATCCGGCCTGAAGCTTCGTTAATGATGGTTGCAACCAAGAAAAAGGGCGAGATACGATCTGCCCCTTTCTCAAGCAGTGTTTTGTGAGTTTCTTCAATAAAACCGATACCTCCAATCCCAGATCCCACATAAACTCCACATCTGTCTCCTTCCAAAGCAGCAGGATTGAGACCGGAATCTTGAACTGCCAGTTGAGCGGCTGCCACAGCATACTGGATAAACGAGTCCATTTTCCGCAGTTCTTTTTTTTCGATAAAAAGAAGAGGGTCGAAGTCCTTGATTTGGCCTGCGATCTTGCTCGAGTGCTTAGATATGTCAAAGCGGGATATAAGGCTGATCCCACTTTTGCCTTTAGAGAGGGCTTCCCAGTTATTTTCCGTTCCAACTCCTAAGGGAGAAACCAGACCAATCCCCGTAATTACAACTCGCCTTTCATTAGGCTTTTGGCGGGAAGAAGGGGAATTTCCCATCAGAAACTTTGAAGTTTTTTACTTAGAGAGATGAGCCAATATGTAATCCATAGCCTTGCCAACAGTAGTCAGCTTCTCTGCCTCTTCATCAGGAATATCCAGACTAAACTCATCCTCCAGGGCCATGACTAATTCCACTGTATCCAAGGAATCAGCGCCTAAATCATCAATAAAAGACGCTTCTTCAGTAACTTGATCTTCGCTGATACTGAGTTTATCTGAGGCAATAGACTTTATTTTCTTCAATAATTCATCTCTTTCCATTCTTTTCCTCCTCTTTTAAATTAGATTTGCTATTAACAAATTATTCTTCTATGTTTACATAAACATTCCGCCGTTTACGTTTATGACTTGGCCTGTGATATAAGCAGCCTCATCTGAGAGAAGAAATTTTACAGCATGAGTTATCTCCTCGGGCGTTCCAAACCTTTTCACAGGAATCCAATCTCGAAACTTTTGTTGTACAGACTCAGGAAGACTCTCAGTCATCGGCGTGGCAATATAGCCAGGAGCTACCGCATTCACGGTTATGCCCCGTGAGGCAACCTCCCTGGCTAAGGATTTAGTGAACCCTATAACGCCTGCCTTTGAAGCGGAATAGTTACACTGGCCCACATTTCCTATCAAGCCCACGATCGAAGAGATGTTAACAATTCGACCATATCGACTGTTAATCATATTCCTTATCACAGCCTTGGAAAAATTGAAAACCCCTTTTAAGTTTACCTTCAAAACCGAATCCCATTCTTCCTCTTTCATCCGCATCAACAGGTTATCCTTTGTTATGCCTGCATTATTGACTAAATGATCGATTTTTTTGTTACTCTTTACTACAGCCTCTACAACCTCTATAGCCTCGTCCATACAAGAAACATCTGCGGCAAAGACAGCAGCCTTGCCTTTATTTTCCCTAATTTTATCGGCCACCTCTTCAAGCTTCTCCTTTTGAATATCAACTAGAATAACTTCAACTCCTTCCCTGGAAAGCTCGAGTGCTATAGCCTTCCCAATTCCTTGAGAAGCGCCGGTAACAATCGAAGTTCTCCCCTGAAAATCCATCTTAAACCTCAGCTTTTCCAATGGTGCGGGGGATATTGGCTATCCCGTTTTGAATTTTCTCTTGAACTTTGTTCTGGACAAAATCCTTGGCTAATCCCACAGCATTCTTCACAGCATTGGGAGTTGAGCGCCCATGGCCGATTATACAGACTCCGTTTATTCCTAAAAGTTGGGCTCCTCCATATTCTGCATAATCTATCTTTTTAAAAATCTTCTTTAAATGTCTCTTCATTAAGAAAAGTCCAATTTTAGAGAAGAAATTTTTCATGAGTTCAGTGAGAGCCATGTAAAAAAAGGTTTCCACGGCTCCTTCGCTTACCTTTAAGGCCACATTTCCTGTAAAGCCGTCGCTAACGATGACATCGGCTTTTCCTGAATACATGTCTTTACCCTCTATATTTCCGATAAAATTCAAAGAGGAAGCTTGAAGTTTTTCAAATGCTTCCTTAGTTAATTCATTCCCCTTTGAGTCTTCTTCTCCTATACTCATTAAGCCTATTCTGGGATTCTTTAGGCCTAATACACTCTCCATAAAAATGTGACCCATCACACCGAACTGCTCCAAGTGATGCGGACGGCAGTTGACGTTTGCTCCTACGTCTATGAGGAGAGTAAGACCTTTTAGATTAGGAACAAGGAGGGACAAGCCTGGCTTCTCTACTCCCTTTAAAGCTCCCAATATTTTTTTGGATAGATAGACGACGGCACCCGTATTTCCGGTGCTGACCAAAGCCTCTGCTTCCCCTTTCTTAACCAGCTCAGCCCCTATACAGATAGAAGACCTCTTCTTTCTTCTGAAAGAAAGCATCCCCTCGCCCATGCCGATGGCTTCTGTGGCATTAATAATTGTTACTTTTGCCTTTGAATGGTCGAGCCTTTCGTACTCTTTTTTTATAAGGTCTTCACCCCCCACAAGAAGGGTTTCAATCTTATACTCTCGGGATGCTTTCAAAGCCCCTTCTACCATGACTCTGGGACCAAAGTCCCCGCCCATGGCATCAACAGCAACCTTCATCCGTCACCCTTCATCACTCTTCAGATCCATCAATAACCTGCCTCTCCCGGTAAAAGCCACACTCAGGGCATGCTCGGTGGGGCAATTTGGGATTTCCGCAGTTGGAACAAAGGGCCAAAGAAGGAAGGGAAAGAGCGTCGTGTGCTCTTCTCTTCTTTTTTCGTGAATGGGAATGTCTTCTTTTCGGATGAGCCATTTAACTCTTCTCTTTTATGAATATCTTTAATTTCTTGAGGCGAGGATCAGAGCTCTTCGTAACACAGACACACTCGCTGTCCCTTATGACTTTCCCGCAAACAGGGCAGATTCCCTGGCAATCATCAGAACATAAAGGCTTGGCAGGAAAAACTAAATTCAACTGTTCCAAAATCACCTCTTCGATATCTATCTTGCCGTTATAATAAAACAATTTATTTATATCATCGCTCTCCAATTTATCCTG
The DNA here is from genome assembly GCA_030607635.1 of Candidatus Aminicenantota bacterium. GTDB lineage: Bacteria > Acidobacteriota > Aminicenantia > Aminicenantales > Aminicenantaceae > SOIV01. Next base: position 4,985 of record JAUWJP010000058.1, on the reverse strand, counting down.
AATTATATCGAGTTCTTCAGGAAGATAAACAAGATCAAACTTTGAATCAATCAAGGATTCAAAGGGAACAAGGCAGCGGCTGCATATTAAGCTGAAGCAAGTGATAATCTTCCCTTTTATAAAAATCTCTTCTCCTTTTTTTTTCATAGTGAGCTCAGCGTGAACAGGTTTAAGGAAAACGGCACTTTCCTCAATAAGGGCCACATTGAGGAATTCAAAATCTTCAGAGATTTTTCGCCCTTCCTTGGGCAGTTTTTCAACATCTATAATCATCTTCTCTTCCAAATAATTTATCTATTATAACATCTTAGTTGCCTTTGTCAACTGAGGTAAAAAATGGGAGAATACACCGATCCCCAATTTCACACAATATTCTTGACACTCCCCAATCGGGGACTCCCAACTTGATATCTCTATATTTAAGAGTATAATAATACATGATAAAGCAATATCATCAATAAGGAAAATCTTTTAGTTTAAAATATGCAAAGGGAATAAATGGGGCCAGGCCCCATTTTGTAAGAAAGATGACATTCTCATACAGAAAATGGGGCCTGGCCCCATTTATTTGGCCCCATTTATTCCCAGAAAAAATCATTCTTTTTGAACTCTAACCTGAATGGCTGAAAAAAAACTATATTTAATCGACGGCAATTCTTTCCTTTATCGCTCATATTACGCCGTCCAGCCCCTTTCTACTTCTAAAGGCTTTCCCACTAATGCTGTTTTTGGGTTTATCAGTATGCTCAAAAAACTAATGGAGAGGGAGAAGCCTCACTATCTTGGAATAGTCTTTGATGTTAAAGGCCCCACGATACGCCAAAAAGCCTTCAAAGACTATAAGGCCAACCGCAAACCCATGCCAGAGGACTTAGTTGTCCAGATTCCAGTCATTAAAAAAATTTTAAGAGCATTTAACATCCCTCTTTTCGAGCAGGAAAATTATGAGGCAGATGATGTATTAGGCAGCCTGGCTCAACGGGCCTCCTCCCATAATGTTCTATCTGTCATTGTCACTAATGACAAAGATATCTTTCAACTCGTTGATAAGTTAACAATTGTCTACAATCCTGTAAAAGAAATCTCCCTGGATGAAAAAAAGGTGAAGGAACACTTTGGCGTTTCACCCTCCCAGGTCGTTGATGTTCTCGCTCTATGGGGAGATTCTTCAGACAATATTCCAGGAGTTCCCGGAATCGGAGAAAAAACTTCCAAAGCTCTCATAAATCAATTTGGCTCTTTGGAGAAGCTCCTTAAAAATCTAGACAATATAGAGAAAACTCGACTTCAGGAGAAAATCAAACAGAACTTGGAGCAGCTGAAATTAAGCCAGCAATTGGCAACTATCGAAAAAGGGTTGGATGTGAAATTCAACCTGGAGGATTTTTCTGTATCAGAACCGAACTACAAAGAATTGATTCCAATCTTCCAGGAATTAGAATTTTCTTCCCTCTTAGCTGAATACATGAAAAAGCCCAAGAGCACTAAAAAACACTACAGGGTTATTTTTGAAGAAAAAGCGTTGCGAGAGCTGATCGCAAAGATAAAAAGAGCAAAATTTGTATCCCTTGACACAGAAACAGACAGTGCCTTTCCCACTCAGGCCCGTCTGGTCGGGCTGTCCTTCTCCATAAAGCCAAACCATGCTTTCTACGTCCCTCTCCGTCATGATTATCCAAATGCTCCATCACAACTACCGAAAGAGCAGGCTTTAAACCTTCTCAAAAAAGTTCTCGCAGATCCAAAAATAAAAAAAATTGGCCAGAACATCAAATATGATTATATAGTTCTTAAAAAAGAAGGAATCCATGTCCAGGGCATAGATTTAGACTCGATGATCCTCTCCTATCTTCTGGAGCCAAATTGGGGCAAACACAATCTAAACAGGCTGGCTCTAACCTATCTCCAGGTCAAAGCCATCTCTTACAATGATATTGTCGGCAAAGGAAAAAATGAGGTCACGATCGATGCCGTGGATATAGATCGGGTTGCTCCCTATGCCTGCCAGGACGCTGATCTAACCCTTCAGCTCAGCTCCTTGCTCTGGCCTAAAGTTAAAGAGGAAAAGTTAGATTCCCTTTACCGTAAATTTGAGCTTCCTCTGATCGAGGTTCTTGCTGATATGGAAATGTGGGGGGTGAAAATCGATACCCAGGCCTTGAAAAATTTATCCTCTGAACTCGAATATGAACTTGGCCATCTCAGAAAAAAAATCTACGATATCAGCGGTGAAGAATTCAACATAAATTCTCCTCAACAGCTTGCCAGCATTCTTTTCGATAAATTGAACCTCCCCGCATCAAGAAGAACAAAAATAACCAAGAGCTATTCGACGAGCGTTAACATCCTCCAAGAATTAGCAGGGCACTATCCGATCGCACAATATACCCTGGAATACAGAAAGCTCACCAAGCTAAAATCAGGCTATGCTGACTCTCTTCCTCTCCTTCTCAATCCAGCAACAGGGAGAATTCACACCTCATACAACCAAACCGTGGCGGCAACGGGCAGGCTTTCCAGCAGTGATCCAAATCTGCAAAACATTCCCGTAAAAGGAGATTTGGGGCGCAGGTTTCGGGAGGCTTTCATCCCCGCTCAAGGGCACCTCTTCCTCTCAGCCGACTATTCCCAAGTAGAGCTCAGGGTCCTGGCCCATCTCTCAAAAGATCCCGCCCTGATTGAAACTTTCCTTCATGACCGGGATATTCATGAAGAAACAGCAGAGCGCGTTTTTGGCAACTCTTCCATTCTCTTCAAAGAAGAAAAACGAAGAAGAGCAAAAATTATTAATTTCAGTATGGTTTATGGCGTTTCAGCTTTCTCACTGGCAAAAGAGCTCGAAACCTCAACTTCTGAAGCCCAGGATTTTATTGATCTCTACTATGAGAAATACCCAAAAGTTTACCAGTTTCTGGAAGAGAAGGTAAAGGATGCTCAGGAAAAAGGTTTCTCTGAAACCATCTTTGGGAGGAAGCGGCAGGTCCCAGAGCTCCAGCACAAAGATAAAATGACCCAGCAGGCAGGCCGCCGCATCGCTCTCAACACTCCTATCCAGGGCTCTGCTGCTGACTTAATGAAAAAAGCTATGATCGACATCTGGCGCGAAATGAAAAGGAAAGACCTGAAGTCAAAGATGATTCTTCAAGTGCACGATGAGCTGGTTTTTGAAGTTCCAGACGCAGAAAAAGATGAAATGGAGATCTTGGTCAAGGAAAGAATGGAAAATGTTTTTCCCCTTAAAGCTCCCTTGAAAATTCACCTTAGTTGGGGAGTGAACTGGGCCGAGGCAAAGTAAAAAAATGGGGCCTGGCCCCAATTTTTTACTTTATTATTAGAGTTTTTTTTGAAACACACGAAAGCGCTTGTAAATCTTTCCCCCCATTTTCTCCATCTCCGCTCTAACTTTTACATTCTCTTCCAACTCATGGTGGGTATCAAGCATTTCCAAGCCAGCTTCATGAGCTGAGAGGAGCGTCTTTACTCCCATAAGGACATCAAGCCCCCGGCCTCGATATTTCTCCTTGATACCACCAAGGAGCAGGTCCAACTGTTTTGTCTTCTTCGCTGCTCGCAATATCTTCAGGAAGCCAAAAGGGAAAAGATGACCCCTGGCTTTTTGAATGCCCTCAGTTATATCTGGCATGGCAATAATAAAGGACACCACTTCATCATCCTTCTTAACTACCTTCACAAACCTGGGATCGAGACCGGGCAGGTAACGCTTGGCCAAATCCTCCATCTCTGTTTCATCCAAAGGAGCGTATCCATAAATGCTGCTTCCAGTATAACACTCATTCATAAGATGAAGAATCGGCTTTACCCAAGGCTTCAGTTCTTTTCTCTTCCGGAATTCGACAATTTCAAAGTTTCTCTTTCTCTCGATTCTCTCATAAATTCTCCGGTAAAATTCAGGAAATTCTTTAGGCACATCCAGTTTGTAGACAAAATAATCCACATCTTTCGTATACCCCTGCTTTTCAACAAAGCGAGGCATCCATTCAAAATTATAATAGGTTGCAATGGTCGCTCGATTCTCGAATCCTTCTATCAAAAACCCTTCGGGATCTTGGTCTGAGAATCCATAGGGACCGATAATTTTTGTCATCCCTTTCTTCCTTGCCCAGTCTTCGACATAACTCAAAAGGGAACGAACAACCTCCTCATCTTCCCCTGTCTCCAAATAGCCAAATCTTGCCGTCTTCTCGTTTCTGTACTCGTTGTGGCGAGAATTGATGATACCCATGATCCTTCCTACGGCCTTTTCTCCGCAGAAGGCGCTCAATAGAACCGTATCACTGTAGGAGAAAGCCTTGTTCTTTTCGCGGTTGAAATACTTCCATTCATACATATATATGGGATGCACCCAATTAGGATGATTGGCATGAATCTTTTCAGGAAGATAAATGAATGTTTTCAAATCCTTCCTTGTTCTGAGTTCTCTTATATTTATATCCATTTTCTTGTCCTTAAATTTTATCCTATATTATCAAAAAAAAATCAACCAAAAAAATAGATAGTACAATATCCCCTCGAAATATTCAGAATAAAGTCTTTAGCATCCCCGGGGTCAGGTCTTGCTTTTTGCCTTTACTCATACAAACGCAATTTATACTAATGCATTACGTTGCCGGCGATCCCGCGCTTTTTATAAATGAGCAAGGGGCGTGGCAATCTCATCCTGAAGACAGGAAGTATCTATGTCACTTTCATCCTTGTAATGAAATTTCAATACGCTTTTCTGAGCTTGTTGAGACAGGCAAAAAGCAAGACCCCATTTATGTGGAAACATCTGAAGGAAAGAAGCAGAGAGCAAGTTAGGTATGTTGTTCACGTCTTCTACATTTGAAAGAAGACATGAAAACGCGAAATTAATTCTATTAAGAATTTCCGTTTGCAATTTTTTTAATGAATATTTATAATATTGTACGAAATAGCGAACATATAATCATTATAGCGACCATATGAACGATAAACCGTACAATAAG
>JAUWJP010000052.1 GCA_030607635.1 Candidatus Aminicenantota bacterium | reverse complement strand
CTAGCGCATATCCATATCGACTTTTTACCTTGATTGGTGCCTTGCCGATTTCTTCATAGAATTTCATTAAAAAATTTGCTATCTCGGATGAAGTATCTTTTCCTGGAACGATCTCGACGATGATACTCCGCTCGGCAGGGAAAAAGTAGTGGACGACCAGGCATGTTTTTTTGTTCTTGGTTTCTTCGAAAATGGATTCGGGTTCCAAATGAGAAGAGTTCGAAGCAAGAATCGCTTTCTCGGAACAAATCTTCTCAACTTCAGAGAAGATTTTGCCTTTTATCGTTTTATCTTCTGTTGCCGCCTCGATCACTAAATCAGCGCCTTTTAGCTGCGAATACTCTGTTGTCCAAGAGATGTTGGCCATCATTGAATCTGCCTCATCTTTTTTGAATGCTCCTGTTTTAACTCCCCTGCCCAATTTTCCTTTGACTCGGGCTTCTCCAGATTTTAGTGCTACCTCAGCTATGTCTACCACTACAACAGGAACCCCATGCCCAAGAAAAACCTTGCTGAAATAAAGAGCAATGTCTGGTCCGATATTGCCGGAACCAATCACTCCTACTTTATTGATTGTTCGCCCAAAAATTTCCCAGGCCATAATACTCCTCCTTATGGTTTTCTTTTAAGCTTATCGATACTTCCCATTGTATCCCGAAAAGTGCTGTCCCGATTTATTAGGACGGTTGTTCTCTATAGTATAGAATTTTACAGATGTCAAGTTTTTCACTTAGTGGGGATCAGGTCTTGCTTTTTGCTTTTGCTTATATAAACACAATTTAAAAAGTAAGACCTGCCCCCATTTAAAAATCATTTGCCATCTATTAGCGTTTATGATTACAATCAAAAAGCTTTATCAGGAGAGTAAATATGGCAAAAATAAAGGTGAGTGTTGAAAGGATTGACGGCTCCTGCAACCTTCCTGTGCTGGTAGGTGACCATTTTTATGTAGAGGATTCCAAACTTTATGTTCCCGAAGGTATGCATGTCTGTATCTGGGCGTTACAAAGTATGATGCCAATCTTTCCCATTTTGTCCGTCAGAGATAGTTTAGAAGAAGGACACTGGGTAAAGAAAGTTAAAAATTTTTCCTGCCCGGATCCAAAAGGACTTGTCCAATTTCGACTTGAGGTAATTGAATAAGAACGGGATCAAGAACTAACATCCCCCTATTTTCGTAACGTGACCTCTGCGACTAGGAGACAAAGGTGATCAGAGTCGATATTAGCAAATGTACTGGATGTAGAAGGTGCGAGACTGCCTGCGCCTTCTTCCGTTCCGGAAGGATCAATAACCACATATCCAGGATAAAAGCTATGAATTTATACGAGATCGGAATTGATGGTGCGGTTGTGTGCAATCAATGCAAGGAGCGCTATTGTGACTGCTGCCCCGAAAATGCCATAACCATAGGTTCCCTCGGAGAAGTGGTTGTTTCACAAACATTATGTACACTCTGTGGAGTTTGCAGGAAAGCCTGCCCGATAGGAGCGATTGAAATATTCAATGATTTTGTTTATGTTTGCGACCTCTGCGGGGGAAGACCCAGGTGTATTGAAGCTTGTAAAGAAGGAGCAATTACTTATGAGGTTGATGAGGCTCATCATCCTTCTCTTGCTGCTCTTAAAAAAGAAACCAAAAAAATGAATCCAAGTCAGAAACAATATTTTTACCTAAAGAAGCTCGGACTTGAGGAAAGGAAGAGATGGAGAAGAAAGCATGCTTAAATATGGCTATGGCGGAAGGGTGCTGAGAATAGATCTTACAGAACGAAGATTCCGCATAGAACCACTTGATCCTTCCTGGGTTAGACCAGTTATTGGAGGAAGGGCTGCAAACACAAAGAGGCTTTTTGAAGAGCTAAACCCAGATTGCGATCCCCTTGGACCGGATAATATCCTTATCTTCGGCATCGGACCCCTCACCGGTTCTCTGCTGCCCGCGTCTGCTTATTACACTGTTACTGCCAAATCTCCCCTGACAGGCATATTAGGAGACTCTGCAGCAGGAGGGCAATTTGGCGCCGAAATGAAACTCACAGGATTTGACCAGATCATCATCACAGGAAAAGCTGATAGTCTCTTGTATTTGGTGGTAACAGAATCCGGGGTTGAGTTTGTGGACTGCCCGGAATGCAAAGGAAAAACTATTATAGAAACTACAGAAGCCATAAGAAAGGAGAAAAAGGACTATTCCGTCCAGGTGGCTGCAATCGGACCGGCAGGAGAGAATCTTGTCCTTTTCTCAAGCATAGTCTCGAGTGGTAATAGGGTAAACGGACGCGCCGGAATGGGCGCAGTCATGGGATCGAAAAATTTAAAAGCCTTGGCTGTAAGGGGCGCACTCTCTCTGGAAGTGGCTGATCCTCTAGTTTTTCTATCAGAGGTCGAGAAAATCGAAAAAGCCATATTAAGTCACAATGAATACCAGAAGCGCTACAAGATGGGCACCACTATGTTGATGAAGGATTTAAACAACATAGGCATCCTCCCCACCAAACACTTCCAGGAAGGCGTCTGTAAATACGTGGATGAGATCTCCGGGCAGAAACTAGCAAAAAGCTACAAAATAAAGAATAAAGCATGCTTTAACTGTCATCTCTCTTGCTCCCGCTATTATGTGGTTGATGATCATGAGGCAGAAGGACCCGAGTTCGAAACTCTCTGCAGTTTTACTTCACGACTCGGAAGCCGCAATCTTCCCTTTGCTCTGGAGATGAATGCCTACCTGAACCAGATGGGCCTGGATTCGATATCGACCGGTGAAGTAATTGGCTGGATAATAGAGTGCCAGGAGAAGGAGTTAATTCATCCAGATGATATGGATGGCCTTAGCATTACATGGGGTGAGACAGACAAGATACGGGAAGTTGTGGAGATGATTACTTGGCGCCGTGGGATTGGAAATAAACTGGCAGATGGAGCGAAAATCCTCTCAGAAAGCTTTGGCGAGGAAGCACGAAAATTGGTGATGCATGTCAAGGGATTGGATATGATCTGTGGAGACCCCCGGGGAATTAAAGCCTATGGACTTACCTATGCTATTGCTTCCAGGGGTTCTGATCACCTGCGTGCAGAACCCTATTTCGAATTAACTAACAGAAAAGAGGAGGCAAAAAGGCGCTTTGGAACAGAGAAAGCTGCAGACAGGCTCGCAGAAGAGGGAAAAGCTGCCTTGGTAACCTATTCAGAAAAGATTGCTCTTCTTACTGATTCCCTGACTATGTGCAAGAATATCGGCCTCTGCATGGATATCTTAAATTTCGAAAACACATCTGCCCTCTTAAAGGCAGGCACCGGAATAGACTATTCTCCTGGATATATGGAAAAAATACTGGGAGATAGTATTGATTGTGACTTTAAGTTGAACAGAAGATTCGGCACAAAAAGAGAAGACGACACTTTGCCCGAAGATTCCAGAAGGAGCCATTACCTGAAGGGCCAACAAAAGGCTCTACTGTTGATATCCAAAGAATGGTAGACGAGTATTACAAAATTCACAAATGGGAAAGATAGCAGGATTAAATGAGCGATCAGGACTCGGGTCCAAAACGAGAAACATTCACTTCGTTCTTTGGTCTTTTAATGACCATGATCGGAGTTGCTGTCGGGCTGGGCGCTATCTGGCGTTTCCCCTACATGGTTGGGAAATTCGGTGGAGCAGCATTTGTTCTCTTTTATATGGCGATTGTTTTTTTCGTAGGAATACCCGCCTTGATGGCCGAATGGACACTTGGTAGACACACGAGGCGAGGTACATTAGGCTCTTACGAGAGAGGGGGATTTCCTGGTGGGAAGTATGTTGGAACGTTTTTATTCTTCATTGTTTTCTGGGCTACAGGGTATTATTCCAATGCTGTTGGATGGGTAGGATTTCATGCTCTGGGTGAATTCCTGAATGCTTTTGGTGTGAATTTAAACGCTGCGGCTATCCTTCCACCGCAAAGAGGCTTTAATCTCACCTCATTCCTCTTACAGCTCATGATGACAGGCTTTGTCATTTTTACCTGCGGGATTGTCCTTATTAAGGGCTTGAGGAAGGGAATTGAAAAAGCCAGTAAGTGGATAGTACCCACCCTTTTCATCATTCTGATTATCCTCATCATACGCTCAGTAACTTTGCCAGGAGCCAGCGCGGGAGTCAAGTGGTATATTGGCGGTTTCCGCTTCAGCGAGCTCACGCCTTCTGTAATGGCTGCAGCCCTGGGAATGGCCTTTTTTTCCATGTCTCTTGGGGGCACTTTCATGGTTATTTACGGTTCCTACCTTAACAAAAAGGCCAATTTGCCAAGAAATGCCATACTTACGGGAATTGGTGCTTCAACAGCTGGCATTTTAGCTGGTTTTGTGATTTTTCCTGCAGTTTTTTCCTTCGGTCTAGAGCCTGATTCTGGTCCCGGTCTTATCTTTTCTACGCTGCCAAAAACCTTTGTCCTGATGCCCGTGGGTTGGCTGTTTGGTCTCCTCTTTTTTCTTGGCCTTTTTGGTGCTGCTTTTCTTTCCGCTGTGGCAGCTTTTGAGGTTCTGGTTGGAGGAGCTGTGGATAACTCAAGGATAGAGAGGAAAAAAGTAGTCTTTTTTATCTGTGGTACTGTTTATGTCCTTGCTATTCCTCCGATGATTAATTTTAAGATTTTTCTCCCCTGGGATTTGATTTTCGGCTCAGGCATGCAGGCTTTAGGCTCGCTTCTAGCAGTCATCACTGCAGCCTGGTATATTAAAAGATCAGAGTCCTTGAAAGAACTGTCAGAAGGGAGAGCAAAGCCCTTCCCTCTTTTCCTCTATTGGTGGATTAGAATTGTTGTCCCCGCGGCTATCTTATTTGTGGGAATCAATTGGCTTTTGGAATTTGTCTTCAACATCAAAATATTCTGATAAATTAAAAAAGTAAGCACATAACTTTGCGAATCATCGCTTTTATCGAAGATCACAAGGTCATCGACAGGATCATCCGCCATCTTAAGCTCACCTTTGAGGCTGAGCGCCCTCCTCCACCCCAGATTACCCAGCAGGAACTCCTGATGGCGGCCGAGACCGGCGGTGAATATTTTTCATGATCTTCGCTTAAATCTGAAGGAGAGGGCTCGGTGATTTCCGGCTCTTTTGGCGCCTTGGATAGCTTTCCGGACGCACCCTGCGCTTCCAAGCCGTCCTTGACATCTTTTTGAGGCCTAATTTATAATTCTCTCGATGATTTGAGAAGTAAATGGGAACAAAGATGCTCACTCAGCCAGCACCGACTAAAAGGAAATTCTTATCCCTTAAATTAGAGAGAAACATAGGAAAATAGGATGAGGGTCAATCGGATGGCTAAACAAGAATCAAAACCAGAAGTCATTAAGGATTTACAATCTTTACGGAATATCGGGCAAGCTACTGCTGAGAAATTATATTCAATAGGAATAAAAACGCCTCAACAACTTAGACAATCCAACCCTTATGAATTATACGAGAAATTAAAACGGAAAAAAGGAGGCAAACTGGATAAATGCGTCTTGTATCAACTTCAAGGATCGGTATTAGATATTCCGTAGCCGAAGTGCAAAGGTCTCCATAGACGATAATAATTTTCACCTTCATAATCTCTTCAAGGAGGGAATCATGCGTAATCACCTAAGAATGATTTCATTATTGGTGGCTTTATCCATTTTTATTTTTGGATGTGCTCCAAAGGAGGAAATGCCCCGCCTCATCGCTCTGGAAGATTTTTTCAAGAATCCTGAAAAGACTGCGTTTTCTTTGTCTCCAGATGGTGAGCACCTGGCGTTTAAGAAGCCCTGGAAAAAGCGGCTAAATGTTCATGTCCAGAAAATTGGAGAAGAAGAAGCTGTGCGTATTACTGGTGCAACGGAAAGAGATATTGCCCGTTACTTTTGGGCGAATAACAATCGTATTGCCTATGTCCAGGATACAGCAGGGGATGCGAACTTTAGACTTTATGCAGTCAATATCGATGGTTCTGATTTAAAAGAACTCACACCATTTGAGAAGGTAAGTGTGGATTTAATTGATAGGTTGGAGAATGATGACGAACATATGTTGATCCAGATGAATAAGCGTGATGCAGGGGTGTTTGATGTTTACCGGATTAGCATTAACACAGGCGAGATGGAGATGATTGCTCAAAACCCGGGAAATATCATAAGCTGGTTAACCGATCATGACGGCAATTTGAGAATAGCCGGAACAACGGATGGGCTTAATACAAGCGTGTTGTATCGAGATTCGGAGAAGGATGACTTCCAGATTTTAATCACACCCAATTTCATGGATACCCTGGACCCGTTGTTCTTTACATTTGACAATAAAAATCTTTATGTCGCTTCCAATATAGGCAGGGATAAAACCGCAATTTATGAATATGACATTAAAAAGAAAGAAACGATCCAGTTGCTGTTTGAACATCCAGAGGTTGATGTTGCTAGATTAATGAAATCGGATAAACGAAAGAAGATAACAGGTGTTACTTTTATCGTTGACAAAAGACATTCCCATTTCTTTGATGAAGAGAGGGAGCAATTGCAGAAAAACCTGGAAGAACGCTTGCCGGGTTATGAGGTGGTTATTACCAATTCGAGTGAAGATGAAAGGAAAGTTCTAGTAAGAACTTCCAGCGACAGATCACTCGGGGCTTATTATTACTTCAATCTCGATACGAATGAATTCATGAAGCTTGCAGATGTCAGCCCCTGGCTTAATGAGGAAGAACTGGCTGAGATGAAACCCATTACGTACACCTCCAGGGACGGATTGACCATTCACGGTTATCTAACCCTGCCCAAAGGCTTGAAACCTAAAAACCTGCCTGTTGTTATGAATCCACATGGTGGACCGTGGGCAAGAGATGTCTGGGGCTTTAATCCAACGGTTCAATTCCTTGCTAATCGTGGTTATGCAGTTATACAAGTAAATTTCAGGACATCAACAGGCTATGGACGTAAGTTCGTGGAAGCCGGTTTTAAGCAATGGGGACTTGCCATACAGGATGATATAACAGACGGAGTACACTGGCTAATCGAACAGGGAATTGCAGACTCAAAACGGGTAGGCATTTACGGCGGTTCTTTTGGAGGTTATGCCACTCTGGCAGGAGTAGCATTTACTCCGGATTTATACGCCTGTGGTGTGGATTATGTTGGTATCTCTAACCTTTTCACCCACATAAAAGCCTTCCCGCCTTATTGGGACCCCATAAGGGCGATGTACTACGAAGCAGTGGGGGATCCAGAAAAAGATAAAGAGCTTTATGAAAAAATCTCCCCTCTTTTTCATGTCGATAAGATCAAGGTTCCCATGTTTGTTGCACAGGGAGCAAACGACCCATTCGTGAACAAAGCGGAGTCAGACCAGATTGTAGAAGCATTGAAAAAGCGAGGAATAGAAGTCGAATACATGGTTAAGGATAATGAAGGACATGGCTTCCGCAACGAAGAAAACCGGTTCGATTTCTACAGAGCTATGGAGAGATTTCTCGGCAAACATTTGGGTGGAAGAGTAGAAGAGAAAATCCAAGAGTAGGTATAAAAAAAAGGACGTTAAAGGGAGCAGCCATTGCTGAGGGGAAAAAGGCGATAGAATTATCAGGCACCTCAGCATTTTTTATCAAACCTGTGGCACACGGGGATAAGTCTATCTCAATTTACAATTGACTCTAATCATATTCCTTGATATCCTTTTGCCGACTAGATAAAGGGGAAAGCAATGTCAATCAAATGTCCTAAGTGTCACACAGATAATCCTGAGACCGCTACTTTCTGTGCAGACTGTGGCACCCAGATCAAACTTGTAGATCGCGAAACAAAAACTCTTCGCACTCCAGCTAAAGATTCGACGATTGGAGAGGTCATTTCAGAGAAGTATAAGCTTCTTGAAGAGTTGGGAAGCGGCGGCATGGGGATCGTTTATAAAGCCGAACAGATCAAGCCTGTTAAAAGAAGTGTAGCTCTCAAGATCATTAAGCTGGGAATGGATACGAACCAAGTTGTAGCTCGCTTTGAGACTGAGCGACAGGCTTTAGCAGTTATGGATCATCCCAATATTGCCAAAGTTTTCGATGGGGGGGCAACAGAAACGGGGAGACCATATTTTGTGATGGAGTTCGTTCGCGGTATCCCAATAACCGAGTATTGTGACAAGCACAAGCTTACTACTAGAGAACGACTAGAGTTGTTCATTCCTATTTGCCAGGCAGTACAGCACGCCCACCAGAAAGGAGTGATTCACCGTGATCTTAAACCTTCAAACGTCCTTGTGTTGGTTCAGGAGGATAAGCCCATTCCGAAGATTATCGACTTCGGCATTGCCAAAGCCCCTGAGCATAGTTTGACTGAGAGAACACTCTTCACGGAGCAGGGGCAGCTCTTCGGAACGCCTGAGTACATGAGCCCAGAGCAGGCAGAGATGTCCGGATTAGACATTGACACAAGGACAGACATTTATTCTCTAGGAGTTATACTGTACGAGCTGCTAGTGGGAGTTCTGCCATTTGATCCTGAGACTCTAAGGTCTGCTGGCATTGGTGAAATTCAGCGTATTATTCGTGAAGAGGAACCTCCCAAGGCTAGCACTAGGCTTAGCAGTCTCGATGATACTCAGACCTCGATTGCAGAATACAGGAAAACAGATGCGGCCTCTCTGCGCCGAGAGCTTAAGGGAGATCTTGACTGGATCGCGATGAAGGCTATGGAAAAGGATCGCACACGTCGCTACGAAACAGCAAACACTCTAGCTATGGATATTCAACACTATCTACATAGCGAGCCCATTGTAGCACGTCCTCCAAGTGTCACTTATAGAATGACAAAATTTGCCAAGCGACATAAAGTAGGATTGGCGGCAGGAGCGCTGGTCACAATCGCGCTTATTCTCGGCTTAGTGCTTGCTACGACCGGGCTGATTCGCGCTAAACGCGCCGAGGCTGTTGCTGCAGTCGAGCGAGACCGGGCCAATCAAGAGGCAGCAACAGCCCAACAGGTAT
>JAUWJP010000090.1 GCA_030607635.1 Candidatus Aminicenantota bacterium | reverse complement strand
GTTTTCTCCACAACTATATTATATCAGAATCTTAGGAAAGTAAAAACATAAATTGTAATGAATAGCTATGTTCATTGACATAGTTTTACATTTTTTTGACATTTCATATTCTGGATTTTATATAATTTAATCAAGGGATAAGAATTTCTCTTGTACTTTGGTTGTGCATTTTTTTCTTTCTTTGCACAATTGACCAAAATTTTTTTTTATGATATAAATCTGAAAAGTATCAGGGAATGAGTATCAAACGAAGCGAATCGCTCAGGAAACAACTTCCTATAAAAAATAGAGTAATTGAGATTGCCATGCTCCCTTTGGGAGCTTGCAATAACACATTGAGAAAAGGAGGACCTGAATGAGTTATGTAATTATGTTTATTGGATGGGCTCTTGCTGGATGGTGCGGTACTGGGCCTAAACCAGGACCCTGGCCACTGCCGGAACCAGACCCAGGCCCAAATCCCTGGAGACGCATCTTTTCTGGCATTATTGGCGGTATGGCTGGTGGGTTATTGTTTCATCTTGCATTTCCAGCTGATGTCCCATTAACAGGCGGCGCATTTGCGCTTACATGTATTGGTGCTTACATCATGGGTTTTGTCCTTTCTGATTTCGTTGGTTCTTTAAAGCACGGCAGGAAGAGAGGGTAAACACAGTAATAGAGGCTATTGCTGCGGGCTCAGTAACACTGGAGAATTGAACGCTTCGTGGAATTAGCCCGCTCCCCTATCCCCTGGGAAAGAGTCAAGTGAGGAGACCAAGATGGTCGAGTCTGTCTTTATTTTCGTTGGGTAATGGATTAATATTGTGAGAAGCTTATGACTTTACTCGGTAAGACTATCGGGCATATCCGTGTCGTAGATGTCCTTGGTGTAGGAGGGATGGGAGAAGTTTACGTCGGGTTTGACGAAACTCTCAAACGCAAGGTTGCTTTTAAGGCGCTTGGGGAGAAGTCTAGATTGGACCCTGAAGCTAAGGACCGCTTTCTTCGCGAAGCACGCGTACTTTCCCAGCTCGAGCATCCAAATATATGCCAGATTCATGACTACATCGAAGGAAAAGAAAGTGATTTTCTGGTTCTCGAGTTTATCGAAGGCAAGAATTTAAACCAGGCACTCAAGGAAGGGCTGGACAAATCTCTTAAACTTAAAATTGCAGAACAAATAGCTCAAGTACTAGTGGCAGCGCATGAGGAAGGCATCGTACACCGCGACCTTAAACCTTCCAACGTCATGCTGATGAATAACAACGAGATTAAAGTGCTCGACTTTGGCATAGCCTGTTTCATTGAATCCAAATCCGGACAGGTAATGTTAAAAGCAAAGAAAGAGATTGAACCGCTCGATTTTGATATGGACCAAACACTGGATTCAGAAACCCTGACGATAACACCACATCAGCCTCCTGCTGGCGAAGAACCTGGACCAATTTCACCCAAGCATCTGCCTGTTACATTTAAAACAAAGCATGGAAAAGTAATGGGAACTCCACTGTACATGAGCCCGGAACAGGCCAGAGGTGAGCCGGTGAGTGCTGCAAGCGACATGTACTCCTTCGGGCTTATGCTGCAGGAGCTCTTCAGCAGCCAATCTCCTTATGAAGAAGCCATTGATTTCACAACTCTTTTAAAAAAGGCAGTGAGAGGAGAGACAAGGCCTATTACAGGCGTGAGTTCTGACTTGGCAGCATTAATTAATCGTCTCAAGTCTCCTGTCCCGATGGCTAGACCATCAGCAGTAGAGACAGTAGAGCGATTGCGTCGAATCCGTGAAAAGCCAAAAAGACGCATAAGAAATCTCATCGCCGCAGGAGTCTTAGCAGTATTTGTCCTTGCAGGCTTCAAGTACACTCTGGACCTTCGGCAAGAGAGAAGCCTTGCAATCCAGGCACGTGATGAGGTTGTAAGTGTTGTCGAGTTTCTTGTTGATTTGTTTGAAGTATCAGACCCTGGTGAGGCCCGTGGCAACACAATCACCGCTCGGGAGATTCTCAGTAAAGGAGCAAAAGAAGTCGCTCGAGAGCTTCAAGACCAGCCTCTTTCGCGGGCAAGGCTGATGGACACAATTGGGACTGTTTATCGAAAGCTGGGGCTTTATAAGGAATCAGAACCGCTTCAGAGAAAAGCTCTGGATATCCGAAAGGAATATCTCAGCAGCGAGGACCTTCAGGTGGCTGATAGTTTCTTCAGCCTCGCCATTCTTTACGAACGGCAGGGCAAATATAAAGAGGCTAAGCGCTTTTCACGGCAAGCTCTCCAAATTCGAGAGGAGGCACTGGCTCCGGATCATCCCGATGTGGCTGAAAGCCTCCACAGTTGTGCTTTGATTAATCACAAACAGGGCAACTTCGATGAGGCAGAACCGCTTTACAAGCGAGCCCTTGAAATTAGAGAGAAGGCGTTGGGCCCTAACCATCCCGATGTCGCAGAGAGTCTAAGAGACCTTGGAATCCTCTATTACATGAAAGGCCAGTACAGTGATGCTGAGCAGCTTTACAAGCGAGCCTTGACGATTAGAGAGACAATTTTGGGTTCGGATCATCCTGACGTAGGCCGGAGCCTCAACAGCCTTGCGGCTCTTTACTATAAATTAGGTCAGTACAGTGAGGCAGAGCCGCTCTACAGACGGGCTCTTAAAATCCGGGAAAAAACCCTCGGCTCAGACCATCCAGAAGTGGCGATTTGTCTTAATAACCTAGCGCTTCTCTACTACAACCAAGGCAAGTTAAACGAGGCAGAAGTATTTTACAAAAAGGCTCTGGAAATCAGGAAAAAAGCACTGGGACCGAACCACCCCGATGTTGCTGATAGCCTTGAGAGTCTTGCGGCTCTCTACTTCCGCAGCGGCCAATATATTGATGCCGAGCTTCTTTATAAGCAAGCCCTCGAAATACAGAATAAAGCGCTCAGGCCAGACCATCCGAAAGTTGCCAGATGCCTTAGTAATCTCGCACTACTCTATATATACCAGAAAAAATATAGCGAAGCAGAAGCAATTTATAAGCATTCTCTGGAAATAAAGGAAAAAGCACTCGGCCCTGACCATCCTGATGTAGTCGAGAGCCTTAGTAATCTTGCCTATCTCTATCTGGAGAATGACAGGCTGAATGAAGCTGAATTGTTCTACAAACGGGCGCTTGCTATTCGGGAAAAGGCGCTTGGGCAGGATCATCTCCTTGTGGCTGGTATTCTTGATGGACTCACCAGTCTTTACGATAAGAAAGGTCAGTACGATGAAGCTGTACAGCTTTCTCAACGTGCACTGGCAATCCGTGAAAACCACCCAGATTCTGACCAGCTTGAACTAGCCAACACTATTTACAACCTTGCCTATATATATCACCACCGCTTTAATCGGCTTAACGAAGCTGAATCACTTTACAAGAAGGTCCTTGCAATTCAAGAAAAGATTTTAAGCCCGGACGACCCGGATTTGAAAGATACACTCGAAGAATATGCTGCTTTGCTTCGCGCCCTGGGCAAGAAGTAAATGGGGGACGTTCTCTAAAGTACCACCCTACAGGTATAGGAAATATTAAAAATAGTGAAGAGGTCTTCGCTCTTCTCCTTCGGGAGGAGATGATCTCTCAGGCATTGGTGGAGAAGATCCTCAACCACCTCAAGCTGACCTTTGCCGCAGACAAACCTCCCCCGGCTCAGGTGGCTTATCAGGAAATGTTGATGACTACCGAAGCCGGCAGCGAATATTTTTCATGATCTTTTTTTACCATGGAGGGGAGGTCCGGATGATTTAAGACGCTTTTGGCGCCTCGAACGGCCTCAGGACGATATTCCGGCATTCTCAAGCCGTCCTTGACATCTTTCTTATCCTGACTTATATTTCTCAACGATGGTTGGACAGGAAAATTGAGACAAAAATGCTCACTCAGCCAGCAAAGCTGAAAAGGAAATTCTTATCAACAATGTAATATATATGCTCATAAGGGAATGCAGTTGAATAATCCTTCAAGTTTACCAAAGGCAGCGGTGTTTATTGATGCCGGGCATTATCACTATAATTTATTCAATAAGTGGAGAATTGATTATAAAAAATTAATTCAGTTCCTTGAAGGATGAGGCTATGTCGCCTCTTTTGTTTTTTATTACGAGGGGATTCCTTCAAAAAGCAGCTATTTTCATACGCGCCCCAACGCAACATACGATGCTTTCAATCAAACTAAAAAGAAGAAAAAGGCCTATTTCAAAGTATTGCGATCATTTAATTTTATTTTTAGATCAAAGCCTGTCCGAAGAATTTTTGATAAGGATCTGTCACAGTATAAGTTAAAATGCAACTTTGATGTGGAACTAACAATGGACGTGATGGATATTTTATTAAGTAAAGATATCGATGTCTTTGTTTTCTGCAGTGGGGATGGAGATTTTATAAGGTTATTACGTCGCGTAAAAAACCAGGGCAAAAAAACTATTGTTCTTGGATTAAAGAATTGTACCAATGATGAGTTAGCAGAAGCGGCCCACGATGTAATTTTCTTAGAAGCAATAAAGGATAAAATTGAATTTAAATAAAAAAGGCTCACCGAAGCGAGCCCTTTTTTTATCGCCCAGCGGACAAACCGTCTTGGGCTTTAGCCATTCATATAAAAGATAAGCACTTCACGCAGAAAAGTCAAGAAAAAAATAACTTCAGCCCGGGTGTTAACTGCTTATCGGTAATTGCCTATAAAGAAAGTTGTGACAATTGCTGAATAACAGGAGCGATACTTCTACGCCTTAAAAAAGTTCGCAGCCGCACTTCCAGGAGGAACTAATTCATCACAGGTTTCCCTTACCTCTTTTTCAAGGCGCATTTCCGCAACAGGAAGGAGTTCTTCACCCCCATGCCCATCTCTTGGTCACTCAACGGCACCTCTCAAGCTCGCCTTGACTCCATCTCTCTCAGGATTTACCTTTTTTCATGATGGGTGGACGGAAAAATCGCACCTAAGACGGATGTTCAGTCATCGCAACTAAAGCAATTTCTTATCCATTAGCTTAAGATAACGCAAGTTTTGTCCAAATTTCGCTGAACCGCGACACATCTCAGGCGGAACAACCGGGATGTTATTTGTAATTTATATGGATCATTTAGATATATTATAAATTTTTTCAAGCTCCTGAACCAGGTTCTCAATCACTCTGAATTCTGCTTCTCGCTCCTGTAAAGTAAGAGCTATTTGTTGTCCTCCAGGGTGAATGCTCCAAACATAACCTCTATTTTTTGAGTGCCAGACTTTTTGAGGGTTTCCACCTTCTGCAGGGATACGCCATAAATTGTTTCCCTTCCATCCTTCAGAAAAATATATATATTGACCATCAGGAGACCACATACCCCTATCGAATCCATCAGCTTCCTGAGAGGTGCACAATTCTTTTACTTTTCCTCCTTCTACAGACATCGTATAGAGATGATCTTTCTTTTCCTCAGAGTTTATGACTGCAAAAAGCAGGCTTTTTCCGTCAGGGGAACGATTCAATAGTCCCCTGCTGAAATGTGAGTGCTTGTAAAGTATTTTTTCCTCGCCGGTTCCCAAATCGTGTTTTACAAGGCGGTCTTTAAAAAACAGATAGAAAATGCTCTTCCCATCCGAAGACCATTGAATATCGGAGAGGGGCCAGGCAGCATCAACCGGGCGATTGAATTTATAATCGGATAAAACAAGAATTTCGGTTGTTTGGCCTGTTTTAACATCAACGACATAAATGCCTCCATTATAATCTTCTGCGGAAAATTTGTTTCTATTTGTTCGCCCAATAACTAAAATCGAATTTCCGTCGGGTGACCAGCAAGGTGAGTTGGCAGTAAACAGATTAGTCGCAAGTTTACGTTCTTCGCCGGTTTTTAAATCCTGAAGAGTGAGCTGCCAGGGATTATCTGCTTTTGCATCCTCTTTAATAAAGGCTAAGTATTGTCCATCCGGAGACCATGTTACATAGATAACCGAACCCAACAAAGGCTTGCCTGATTTCTCTTTAATCTCACCTGTTTTTAAGATAAAAGGTGCAGTGTAAGTATTAAAATGACGCCTGTAAATGCTGAAAAAGCAGTCTCCGTTCTCAGAAAAACCCATTGGTTGGATTTCTCCAATATCAATATATATTTGCTTAGCCGGTCCGGAGGGTTTTCCATCCTTCACAGGAATCGCCCATAAATCAAATGTCCCTGAACGATCACTCAAGAACAGGAACTCTTTTCTTCCGGGAATCCACCCAAGTACCCTGTCATTAGCCGGATGAGTAATCAGAGAAATTTCACTGCTCCCATCCATCACCAATAAATTGATATCCGTATTCCTATTGTTTTTTTTGTTTAAAAACTCATAAGCAATATACTTTTCGTCAGGAGAACAGGACAAATATCCCCAATTCCGTTCTTCTAATGTTTTCAGCACATGATGTGTTCCATCGGAAATGTTAAAAGAGACGATTTGAACTGTTTTATTTTTTTTGTTGTGTCTTCTCACTATAAGCTTTTTGTCTGAAAGCCAGGCTACTGGATACACATCCTCATCTTTATTGCTGTAGAGAATGCGGGGTGAGGGATTGTCCACTTCAACAAGATGTAAATCGTAGGTGTTATGTATATTGAAAAAAGAATAAGCTATCTGATTTCCGTTTTTTGAAATCACATTATTTAATGCATGGTTCTGTTGTTCATACAAGGTCCCTTCATTGGTTATAACCTGATTTTCTCCGTTCGTTAAATTGCGAATGGCGATATCTCCATGTCCCCAATTTACATAAGAGAGAAACCGGCCATCGGAAGATACTGTTCCGTAAAACTCCACATCACGTTTCCATAACTGTTTGATTCTGATTCCCTCTGGCTCTTTAGATTTCACCTTTGATAGTTCTAATTTCGAAAGCCGGTCTTGGGCTTTAGCTACAACTTCTTTTTGTTCTCCATAGTTCTGGATAACTGTTTGATAGGCTTTTTGTGCCTGTTTCAGGCCCAATTTTTCGTAACACAGCCCAATATGGAATTGTGCCTTTGCTGCAACTTCCCGATTTTCTGGAAACTGTTTTAAAATCG